>DKLU01000428.1 GCA_002455915.1 Chryseobacterium sp. UBA6632 | reverse complement strand
AAGGAATTGGGTTTTCAATTTCTACAGAATAATACATTTTGTGTGTTGGACCTACAACATTTGCAGAAAAAGATACATTATCAGTGAATTTAATATCTCCATCCTTAGGTGCTATCCATACTTTTACCACATCTGTTATTGGAGTAGTTGGCAGTTCTGGAGCTACAGGACAATTTTTAGGATCGGGACAGTTATAGGTTTGGTTCTGAATCGCTTTAGCTTTTACAACCATATTCTCTGTATATTCAGAATGTTTGGTCATTTCAGACTTTTCAGAGGCTTCGTTATATTTATTAAACCATACTTCGCCGTTGTTTACAATATCTATCAACCCATCTGAGTTAGCATCAATTAAGTATGTTTTATTCGTACTGGTAGAAGATGAGCTAATTTGAGATTTACTATAAACAATAGCTCCCATATCCCATCCAGAATTTGTAGTTTTAGTTTCTGTAAAAGAGAAATCTCCTCCATTATAATTACCTATAGATTGAGATCCTGAGAAACTTAAAGCTCCAGCAGCACTTAATTTTCCTGGTCTTAAAAACAGTCCCTCGCCAGGAACTCTATATATCATATCCTGTATACCATCCCCATTAAAATCTATAAGTTGTTGTGCATTTTTCGCTTCAGAATTCGAATATCCAAAAGGAAAGCCAAACATTAAATGTCCATACGCATCACTTGATGGATAATATAAGTTTAAACCTGCTGCTGGTCTGAAGTTGAACCCATTCTCAGAACTTATATTTCCATTAATTTTAGAGGGTCTCAAAAAAGCAGTGACTAAGCCATTATACGCTTCTTTATCATTTTGAAGACTAATATCTGTATCTGGACCAAATAGTCTAACATTACCTTGGCTATCTTTTACATCATCATAATAATCAAAAGTATAACTATCTGTAATTTCGTTACAGGTAGACTGATCAACTCCACCATTACTTCCACCGCCTCCGCCGGTTCCGTCATCGATATCATCTCTTGGCTTTTCTTTACTAGCTTCATTGGTTTGTCTGCTAACAGTTGTTGAACATGGATTATTCGGAACAATATAAATTCTTTTCAAAAGGCTTTTAAAGAACTCACCTTCTATGTAATCCATCTTGTAAGTTCTCACAAGCTCTGTTTTGTATTTTACTTCAATATTTTTCAGTAAATATGGCTCAGATCTTATAACCCCTTGTTTAGCATTAGTTAATATATCTTTTCTTGTAACGCTTACTTCTTTATTAAAGTTAACAGTGTAATCTTTATTTTTCCCGTAGGCAATTTTTTTTATTTGTGAAAAAATTCCACCACCTGCAGATTCATTGTAATAGGTATACTCCATTGTATTACCATGAGCATCTTCTACTAATCGGAGTGCCCAATGTGCAATACCACTAGGACCAGATATCATAGAATCTGGAGAACCTCCATAATACTTTTTTGTTCCATCTGTAGATGTCACCTTCCATGTGTAATCAGCAGGGCTAGTTCCTATTCTTTCTATAAGTGTAAAATCATGATTTTTTCTTAAATAAAATTTCTTTACCTGGCTATTACTAGAATCTGTGAAATCTACTCTCATCTGTTTTTCTGTAGTGAATGCCGTATTACTTTCACTTACATCATTGTGCCTATGAGGTAGATATCCATTAGGATAAACAAGCATTTCTCCATCAAAAGAATAAAGCTCTGTCTCTTTTCCATTATCAAACATAGGGGCTCCCCATCTTGAATCAACCGTAATGGATGATAATCCATTAATGTTCCAGCCATCTCCCATCCAGCTATTTCCTCCAGCACTGTTATATCCTATAGACAAGGACGGCTGAAGACCTCCCAAGCCTGACGGTACACGAATTGGATAATTTGCATTGAGATCTCCCTTTTGTGTTGCTGTAGGTACTTCCATAAGTTGTAATCCGGCTGTAGGATCTGCTGCTTTCAGTCCGCTTATGCTCGTAGGAATAAATGATTCTAATTGAGAAGTTTCAGGAATAGAAATTACTCCATTAATATAATCTGTATCTCCTTTTGTTTCTACTGTAACTACTTTTTTATCTAGATCTACCTCACTAGTAGGGTCTACCCTCCACTTTCTTAATGAATAATCGAAATAAAACGCTTTAATTTCTTTAGCAGATCTTACTCCTAGTTTTTTTTCATCATAAGGAAAAGAAAATTTCATTTTTTTTGTAAGCTCTCCCCATTTATTTTCTATACGATAAGCATGAGAATTTACAGTTAGATTTTTAATTTCTCTCGAAATTGCAGGATAATCTTTTTTTCTAAGTTTTAAAATCTGTACCTGAGCAGCGTCTAATACAGAATTCTTTTTAATCGTAATTTCAGAGTTTTCATAAACAGAAGAAGATTCAGTACTTTTAGAAATATTAATTACAAAAGGATTAAATTTTTCTTCATTAATTGTTTTAAATGAAGACTTATTTTCCGGAATTTTATATTCTTTACTTCCATTTAAACTGTTAATAAAAATATAGCCTTTCTCTTTATCTTCGTGTGTAAGATTAATTAAGGTCTCATATTCCCCATTTAAAGGTTCTATAGATTTATCTTGTATGTTTAAAGGTTTTTCATCAATACCTTTAATATACAATTCATTTCCAGATAATAAAGATGATATATTTTCGGAAGAATTGAAATTATTATCAAAGATAACTTTTACATTCTTTATTTTATATTTTACCCCGTTTATTGAAGAAGTGAAAAGAATTGTATTTTTTCCTTGTTGTAAAGAATTAATTCCAATTTGTTCTCTTTGAGTACTCCATTTACTACTTGGAACAACTATATTACCTCCAAAGGCAATATTTTTATTAATAGATCTTGATACAGAATGATAAGATTCTAACCCAAATAAATCATATACCAAAAATGCTTTGGTATTCTCTTTTATCTGAGGCAGAGTGATTGTAAAAAAATTATCCGAAGGATTATCCGATTCATCTTCAGAAAATTCACCAATTATTCCTTGCCCTTCTTCAGAGTAAAAAATATTATTTTTATTTTCAAAATTTAAATCGTCTGAAGCAGGCTCTCTTTTGAACTCTTGTTCATTAGAATGTACTTCAACGGCAGAATTCGAAGGTTCTGAATTATTTTTTGGTGAGAGATCTATTGTTTCTAAACCATCTATTTTCGACTGGTGAGAATATTTCTCTACCATCTTAAGTTTAAATGCTCTTATTTTTTGGCGATCTTCTTTGGTGAAACTCGCAAATACAAACATGCTTGTAAAAAAGCATATTAAAAGGTAGGATTTCTTGGTTAAAAGAAATCCTTTAGAATTTATTTTCATGGTATAGTTTAATCAACGATTAATTTAAATGTTTTAATAATTTTCCCGTTATGTGTAAGATTGATCAAATAAGAACTTTGAATAGATAGATAACCTGTATATGATTTTACATCTTTACTAATTTTTTCAAGTTTTATCAATCGCCCACCGCCATCATATATCGATATAATTAGGTTCTCCATTTTTGGAAAAACAATTGTAAAGTTTTGATCTTTTTTTACAGGATTAGGATAAAGATTGATCATATTTAAATCTAATGACAAATCATCCGTATTATATTGAGATCCTGAATTAGAACGCGGCCAATTTTCACTTTCTTTCTGTCCTTTATAACTTGTAGCAAAAGTAAAATTGGCACTATTTCCAGAATCAAAAGCATCTAAAAAATCAACCTTATCAAAAACAATATAATTATCCTTTTCAAACCCTTGAATCTTTTTAACATCACCATTATCATTTGTAAGCAACATCCAATAGGTAAGAGGATCTGAACCAGGATTAATATTTTTTTTTGAAATTCTTACCCAATAATCTGTTTTAGAAATTTTATTGCCTATAAAATTTATTTCCCAATTTCTTTCCAAAATATTAAAACCATTATTTGTTTTAAACATCATTTCTTTATTATCATCAGACCATATCACGAAGTTATTATCCTCAATTATTGCAGAGTTTTCAAAATTGGTTCTATTTATACTATTCATTCCAATTGCTAAAAAAGAATCTGACTGATTGGATGACTGTTTTTGGTACAATTCATTTCCATCATCCCTACCTAATCCCGTAGGACGAAACTTAAATTCTTTATGTCTTTCAGGATCCCATAATACTTTACCATCACTTCCGTAATATTTTCCATTTTCCAAAGAAATGCCATATTTAATCGAAAGATAGGTATGAATTTTACCCAAATCTGTTGTATTAATTTTTTTATTGAAGAAAATTATCTCATATAAATTTTGATCAGCAAATTTTATTTTTAAACTATCAGCTTTCTTATTGAGAGGATCTGGCATTCCCATATAAGAAAAAATACTGGGATGTTTAATTAGTTTTTTTTGATTTTTCTCTTTCGTATACACATTATTACTCAAAGAAATATTCTGATCAGGCTTATCCCAAATGAGCTCATCTTCATTTGAAAGATGTACCAAGCTAAGGGTATGTCTACTATTTTTATTGTATTTAATATATTTTTTGAGAAGCTTATCTTTTATACCACAATGAAAATTCAGTAAATTTTCATCTTTACATCGAGTATTATCTCGAATTGTTTTATTAGATTTTTCCCACAATTGAGCATTAGAACCTACTAATTGCGAATAAATGGGTAACGAACACGATATCAATAATAACGTGTAAATTCCCTTACAAGAGATTTTATTCATTCAGTATAGATTAAGATTAGCTTAAAAGCTAAACAATTTAAAAAATTATTGATTTAATAAGAAAACAATTGGAAGTTAATAACTCAAATAAGCTATTTTCTTTTTTTTGAACAGTTGATAAAGCATTACAAAATATTATTAGTTTTTTTTAATTCACAAATTTAAGAAAAATTTAATTAAAATTGTTAATTTTAGTTAAAATGTAAAAAAAATACTAATATTACGTTTACTTTATAATGATGTGATTTGAAATAAAAAAAGCAACAGATTAAAAATCCATTGCTTTAAAATTTATTTAAGTCAAGTTCAAGCTAAAGTTAAACCTAATTTTTCCGCTTCAGTAATCACAAAATTTCGAGCTTCTTCACTATCATTTCCAATTTCGCCTTCAAGAATAGCTTCCTTTACTTTTTCTTTTAAAATACCAATTTCTCGTCCAGGTTTAAGATTAAACATTGCCATAATTTCTTCACCGGAAATCGGTGGTTGGAAATTTCTCACCTGATCCTTTTCCTCCACTTCTTTAATCTTTACCGCAACATATTCAAAATTCTTTTTGAACTTTTCCTGTTTCTTAGAATTTTTGGTTGTGATATCGGCTTTACAAAGCGTGAATAAAGCTTCTAGATCTTCTCCTGCATCAAACAATAATCTTCTCAACGCAGAATCTGAAGCATCATCCGTGATTAAAGCAATTGGACGGGACGAAAGTTTCACCATTTTCTGAACATATTTCATGTCCGGTCCTAATGGCAATTTCAATCGTTGGAACAAAGTTTTCACCATTTTTGAACCTAAAAATTCATGTCCGTGGAACGTCCATCCTGTTCCTTCCACGAATTTTTTGGTCGGAGCTTTTCCGATATCGTGAAGCAATGCCGACCAACGAAGCCACAAATTATCTGTGTTTTCGGAAATATTGTCGACCACTTCCAAAGTGTGGTAGAAATTGTCTTTATGGGTTTGTCCTTCGACTTCTTCTACTCCTTTCAGATCGATTAATTCAGGAATAATTAATTTCATTAAACCTGTCTGTTCCATTAATTTTAAACCAATTGAAGGCTTTTTCGAAAGCATGATTTTATTGAATTCAACCATAATTCTTTCCATCGAAACAATCTTAATTCTTTCCGATTCCTGCTTAATTGCTTCCAAAGAATTTTCTTCAATCTGAAACTGTAAAGTCGAAGCAAAACGAATCGCTCTCATCATTCTCAAAGGATCATCAGAATAAGTCTGAGCAGGCTCCAAAGGCGTTCTCAAAATGCCTTTTTCCAAATCATCAATTCCGTTAAAAGGATCAATTAATTCACCAAAGTTATCCTGATTTAAAGAAATAGCCATCGCATTTACCGTAAAATCTCTTCTTTTTTGATCGTCTTCAATTGTTCCACCTTCAACTTCAGGTTTTCTGCTGTTTTCGGAATAGCTTTCCTTTCTTGCACCGACAAATTCCAGTTCAAGATCTTTATATTTAATCATCGCCGTTCCGTAGGTTTTAAAAACAGAAACCTTCATTTTCGGATCGATTTCTTTTCCTACATTTTGTGCCAGTTCAATTCCGCTTTGTTCAGTCACAAAATCAATATCTGTTGAAGCTTTTCTTTTCATCAGCAAATCCCGAACATAACCACCAACAACATATACAGACTGATTGTTTCTGGCTGCAACCTCAGAAATTATTTTGAAAAGTTTTAGATTTTTGTTTTGATTTAAATTGATGAACATTTTTTAATAGATGTTAGATATTAGATGCTAGATATTAGACTTACAACGATATGCTTTATAATTGTTAACTTATATCTAATGTAAAACCACTAAGAAATCAGATTTTAGGTTAATACACTAAATTTCCGACTTCTTAATGGTTAAATGGTTTTGCAAAGATAATTAAAATCTTTTCTTTTATTCGCGAAGAACTTTGATTCTGTTATCGCTCCAGATTTTAATCACCGAAGAACCCGAATACTTTGAAACAACGTCTCTGTTTTCTTCCACGGCATAATCTACCAAATCGATTATTTCAGCGGAAATATCCGAGAATTTCAACGGACTTTTTTCTCCACTGAAATTCGCTGAAGTTGAAACCAACGGCTTATTTAATTTTGTGATTAATTTTTTACAAAAATCATTTTTCACCAAACGAATTCCTATACTTCCGTCTTCTGCCAATAATTCTTTAGGCAAACCTCTTGGGTTTTCGTAAACGATTGTTACTGGTTTTTCACTTAAATCAATGATTTCCCAAGCCATTTCCGGAACGTCAACCAAATCCTGAAGTCTCTTTTCAGATTCCACCAAAATAATCATGGATTTGTTTTTTTCACGTTTTTTAATGTCAAATATTTTATTGACTGCTTCTATATTTGTTGCGTCACAACCAATTCCCCAGATCGTATCTGTTGGATAAAGGATTGTTCCACCAGATTTTAGTATATTGATGATGTTTTCCATTGTTTTCTGTCATTGCGAAGAGCAAAGGGACGCGGCAATCTCAAAAAGGATCCATTATATCCTTAATATCTTCTGCCAAATCCTTCCATTCCTCATTAAATGAATTTATTAAATTTAATTTTTTCTGTCGAGAACCGGCTTTAATTTGTTTTTCTCTAAAAATAGCATCTCCAATTTCCAATAAACCAATTTATTAAGATTATATTTTGAAGTAAAGCTTAATTCATGTAGTTTTTCTTTATGCTCCTGAACTCTTTGTGGCAGATTTGATGTAACACCTGCATAAGGAACAACATTATTTTTATTGGTCATAATATATATAAAACCGGGCTTCATTTGTGTTAAATTTAAGTATCTATAATTTTAAAGATTGCTTCGTCGCTTCGCTTCTCGCAATGAAAATAAAATTAAAAAACTTTATAAATTTGGCAAATATCTTTCCTCAATAATATTCAAATGATGAATATTGTGACCTACAATCAGCTTTCCAATTGTTTCAGCAGAAATTTGATTTCCATTGGCTATTCCAATATTTTTCAAAGCTGAAGAATTTGCTGTTTCCAATAAAATCTGAGAAGACTTTCTCACCAATTGATATTCTTCCAACAAAGAACTCAAACTTCTTTCATTGGCAAAAGATTGATTTGCATATAATTCTTCATCAAAACCCGGCAATTCATTTTGATCACCTCTTGCAAAAGCTAAAATTCTGTATTGAAAAACTCTTTCTGTATCGGATAAATGCAAAAGTAATTCTTTCAAAGTCCACTTTCCTTCTGCATAAGCAAAAAGTGATTGTTCTTCTGTAAGTTTTGAATACATTTCAACGGTTTTTTCACCCGATTTTTTCAATTCTTCCAACCAATCTTCGGATGGAATATGATCTAAATATCTCTGAACGTATTTTTGAAAATCAGACATAGTTTTTATAAATTTAACAATTTAGCAGTCTAACAATGTAACAATATTGGTAAACTGTTAAATCGATACATTGTTACATTAATTTATTTATTCGTCCATTCATAGAAATTTACTTTGTTGTAAATTTCGAATCCGCAAGATGGATATAATTGATTTCCGATGTCATTGGATTTTCCGGTTTCAAGGAGAATTCCGGCTGCATCAGTAGATTTTGCCAATTCTTTTGAATCTTCAATCAATTTTTTTGAAAAGCCTTTTCCCCGGTGATTTTCGTTGACATATAAATCATTCAGCAACCAATAACGCTTCATTCTTGTTGATGAAAATAATGGATATAATTGAACAAAACCCACCAACTCCCCTTCACTTTCAGCGACAAAAATTTCAGAATCTTTGTTTTCGATTCTTTCAGTTAAAAACTTTTTAGCAGCAGATATATCTGAATCTTTATGATAAAAAATTCTGTATTGATCGAATAATTCTGCCAATTGATCTATATCTTTAATTTCGACTTTTCTTGTCATAATTAATTTTAAAACTTTGTCAAAGCTCAATCGTTGAAAACAAAACTTTGACAAAGTAAATTATAAATGATGATCGTAACTCAGCACACGTTTCATTTTCCAGTTTTTCCCATCAAGAATCCAAAGAATGGTAAATTTTGCATGACTTCCTTTAATCCATTTTCCATTGGAAAGTTCAGCAAATTCATGTTCGCCTTCCTGAATGAAAGCGTATAAAACATTGTTGTTATACAAAGGATACACTTTCATGCTGTTGGGAACCAATTCACGTTTTATTTTGTTGGGACCTCCGCAGATATTATTTTTAATGGATGTGGTGAAACCTGCTTTTCCGGAAGTAATTCCACCTTTGTCGTGGTAAAATTCAAGATCGTCGCTGATGATAGAATCATAATGAGAAAGATTGCATTTATTAAATCCGATATCGAATATCAAACTGTCTAATTTCTTTGCCTTTTTGTATAATTCGTCGGTATTTTTGACCTGAGAATATACAATTTGACTTAAAATTAACAACATTAAAATCTGAATCTTTCTCATTATGGTTATTTTTAAATAATTCTTTAGGCTAATTTTTTTTTAACGCAAAGTTCGCAAAGATTTTTTTGACTACTATACGTTTTTAAGTTCACAAAGGCGTTTGACTACGTCGAATCTTCGATTTCACTTAACTAAGATCGCAAAGACTAAATTATATTTTATATTTAGTTTCAATAATTTTTTCAACACCATTAAGGAGTGTTCAGATATTAACATTTATACGGAAAAAATCCACTAATTTCCTTAAGCGACGAGGCTTAAAACCCTAATGATCTAAACACTTTCAACCTTAATGATTAAAAAATAAGGATACATATAATTAAGGACTTTCGATTGCACCTGAAAGTCCAAATTATCAATTTAATACAGGTTTAAAGCCCTGTTGCTTTTACATTTAAACCTCTTTCGGAGATTAAATTTTCTCTTACTTTAAGATTTCTGTACGCTGAAATCGGGTCTAATGCCGCACCTGTCTGCAATCTCGCTGCTTTTAATAACGGACGAACATCTGTTCTGTAGGCATTCTGTAAAATTTCCTGCGCACGAACCACGTCGTTATTCAACTGAGCATCTTTCAATGCTTTTTGATCTACCAAAAGAGCCTGAGCATAAGCAATTAAGATCGCTTCCAAAGACTGAATTAAATCTTCTAACGGATCTTTGATGTTGTGACTCGCATCGATCATCCAAGCCGGATAAGGGTTTTGAGGATTGTTTTCTATTCCGTACACCAATTCGTTGAAAATTAGAAATAATGCATAAGGTTTGATTGAACCTACCGTTAAATCATCATCTCCATATTTACTGTCATTGAAATGAAAACCTCCTAATTTTCCTTTATACATCAACGTTGCAACAATTTGCTCGATATTTGAATTCGGTAAATGGTGACCTAAATCTACCAACGTATACGCTCTTTCACCGCAAGCATTTGCCAACATGAAAGACGTTCCCCAATCCTGAATGGTTGTTGAATAGAAATTTGGTTCGTAAGGTTTGTATTCGATGAATAATTTCCAGTCTTCCGGCATTCCTGCGTAGATTTCTTTTAAACTTTGCTCTGTTTTTGACAAAGCTGTCTGGAAATTTAATTGTCCCGGAAAGCTTGATCCATCTGCCAACCAAACGGTTAAGCTTTTTGAACCTAATTCTTTTCCGATTCTGATGACTTCTTTATTATGTTCCACAGCATACGCTCTAGAATCTTCATTTACAGCATTTAAAGAACCAAATTTATACGACTGTTTTGCATCCGCCTGATCCTGAAAAGTGTTGGAATTCATGGCATCAAAGATCAATCCGTGAGAAGTCGCTTTTTCTTTAATCGCCGCCACATCGCTGGGAATATCCCAAGGAATATGAAGTGAAATTGCTCCTGCAGAATGCGTTAAAGCGTGAATTAATCCAACATCATCTAGTTTTTGTTCTAAAGAAGAAGGTTCGCCACCGTAAGAAAATCTTCCGAAACGGGTTCCTCCTGCTCCCAAAGCCCAACTTGGAATAGCCACCTGAAAATCAGCAATTTTGTTGACAATTTCAGCAACATTTGCACCTGATCTTGTCAGTTTATCTGATAAATACCCGAAGTCTGAATTGAAATTTTCAACCTCGATTTTATTATTTTGTTCAATGATATCTTTTCCTATAATCATGATTTATTTTTTACATTTTTAAATTGAATAAATATTTAAAAAATTTTGAATTTGAACCATTAAGATCATTT
>DKLU01000429.1:1485-5684 GCA_002455915.1 Chryseobacterium sp. UBA6632 | reverse complement strand
CTTCACAGAAATGAAATTGGCGTTATTCTCGATTGGGTTCCGTCGCATTTTCCGGGTGACGCAAATGGTTTACATCGTTTCGACGGTTCTTATTTATATGAGCATGAAGATCCCAGAAAGGGTTTTCATCCCGATTGGAAGTCTTATATTTTCAATTACGGAAGAAATGAAGTGAAATCTTTCTTGATTTCAAACGCCATGTTTTGGCTGGAAAGGTATCATGCCGATGGATTGCGTGTAGATGCCGTAACTTCCATGTTGCACCTCGATTATTCAAGAAATGAAGGCGAGTGGGAACCCAATATTTATGGAGAAAATGTAAATCTGGAAGCCAAAGCCTTTTTACAGGATTTTAATACAGCGGTTTATAAAGAATTTGGAGATAATATCATAACGATTGCGGAAGAAAGTTCAGATTTTCCTATGTTAACGAAGCCTGTGCACGACGGTGGCGTGGGATTTGGTATGAAATGGATGATGGGCTGGATGCATGACACATTGGATTATTTTAAAGAAGATCCCCTCAACAGAAAGTTTTTTCATCATAAGCTCACATTTGCTTCTATGTATATGTATAATGAAAATTATATGATGCCTTTGTCACACGATGAAGTGGTGCATGGAAAAGCGAGTTTAATTTATAAAATGCCGGGCGACGAATGGCAAAAATTTGCTAATCTTCGTGCTTTGTATGTCTATATGTTTACTCATCCGGGGGCAAAATTGCTGTTCATGGGTGATGAATTCGGGCAAACAGGCGAATGGAATTTTAAACAAAGTCTGGATTGGCATTTATTGCAGTATCCTGTTCATAAAGGTTTACAGACTTTAGTGAAAGATTTAAATCATCTCTATCGTTATGAATCTGCTTTTTACGAAAGTCAATTCAACAAAGATGGTTTTGAATGGATAGAAGCAGACGATCTGGAAAATTCGATTTATGTGTATCTTAGAAAAGGGAAGAAGAAAGAAGATGTTTTTATGGTTGTTTTAAATCTTACACCACGAGTGATCGATTATAAAATAGGAGTGAATGCAGGCAGTCATTGGGAGATTATTTTTAATTCTGATGATGAAAGATATGCAGGAAGCGGAGTTCAGCCTGAAATTTTCAGCGAGCAGTTTGAAGATTATATGAGGCATCAGAAATCAATCAGTATAAAATTGCCGCCGCTTGCAGGAATTGTACTGAAAAGAAAAGACAAAAAGTACAAACAAAATAGAATCAAACAACACAAAAGATAAAAAGTAAAAATGGTAGTTTATCATCTCAGTACGGAGTGTTATCCGATAGCGAAAGTAGGAGGTTTGGCAGATGTAGTCGGCGCTTTACCGAAGTATCAGAACAAAATAAAAGGTGTTGATGCGAAAGTAGTTATGCCTTGGTACAACAAAAGTTTTGTTCACGAACATGAGTTTGACATAGTTTTTGATGGTTTCATTCACCAAGGGCCGAATATGCTTCAGGTTCAGGTTTTGAAAGAGAAAACCGATGTTTTGGGATTTGAACTTTTTATGGTGAAAATTCCCGGACTTTTAGATAGAGATAATCCTTACGGTTATCAGGATGAAAGTTTTCAGTTTTTGGCCTTTCAGCATGGCGTTTTGCATTGGCTGAGTGCGATGGAAATTCGTCCCAATATTCTGCATTGCCACGATTATCATACGGGCTTGGTTCCTTTTATGATCGAGAATTGTGATGAATTTTCGTTTTTGAGAGGTGTAAAGACTATCGGAACAATTCACAACGGTGAATATCAGGGAATGATGAGTTGGGAAATGGCAAACTATATCCCTTCTTTTGATTCTTATAAATGGGGATTGATGGACTGGAATGGTTTTATTAATCCTTTGGCAAGTATGATTAAATGCGCGACGGCTTTTACAACGGTTTCTCAAGGGTATCTTGAAGAACTTTTTGTGAGTTTCAGAGGGTTGGAAAGCTTGGTTCGCGATGAGTTTGGTAAAGCTTACGGAATTATCAACGGAATCGATTCTGATGTTTGGAATCCTGAAACCGATCCAATGCTTGATTTTAATTTTAATAGTAAAAATGCCATAGCTCAAAAGAAGAAAAATAAAGAAAAGCTTTGTAAAGAATATGGTTTAAAACCAGAACTTCCTTTGTTTGCCTTTATCGGAAGGTTTGCGACAGAAAAAGGAGCAGATTTCCTTCCGGATGTAGTCTGGAGAAGTATTAAACAAAGTTATGGTGCTTTAAATATCATGATTTTGGGCTCAGGAAATTCTTATATTGAAAATAAACTGAAAGAATATGATTATGTCTACAGCAATTTTGCGTTGGATTTAGGATATAAAGAACATCTTTCACATAAAATATATGCTTCGGCGGATTTTTTACTGATGCCTTCAAGGGTTGAACCTTGCGGTTTGAATCAAATGTATTCTATGCGATACGGAACAATTCCTATTGTGAGATATACAGGCGGTTTGAGAGATACCGTAGAAGATATTTCAACAGGCGGAGCGGGAATTAATTTTACATTTCCGGGAGTAGACGATATTATTCATGCGATGAACAGGGCTTTAAGTATTTATAATGAAAAGGAGGTAACGGAGAATTTAATCCATTCTAATATGAATTTTGATTTTTCATGGGAGAAATCCGCAGAGAAATACATAGCTTTATATAAAAACTAAAATATTGAAAAAGCTGTCTTTTTTATTTCTGTTGATAATGATGTTTTCTTGTAAGAAAAAGGAAGAAACTATGATACATGAAGATGGCTATTATCGAATTTTAAGTTTTGGCCTACCTAATTTTGATGTTGTAGAAGCAGAAGAAGGAATAGCAGATAAATGGAAAATAAAACATGTTTCCGTGGCAGGATGTGTGGTAACTGAAAAACTGATGGACAGTATTAAAACTCAAAATCAAAAGACTTTTGCTGCAATCGAGAAAAAATATGGTCAAAACTGGAGACAAAAATACGACAAAGACATTGATGGATTTATGATGAAGAAAGTAGATGTTATGGATGTTTTAATTACCAATAAAGTATTCAGAGATGAACTAAAGAAATTTTATATAGAAATTTACGACGTAGACAAGGAAGTAAAAGAGTTGGGAGATAATTTGTATAAAGTTGTAGTTTATAATCAAAATTTAAAAGCTGAAAATAAAGAATGTTTTTCAGTAAACGTAAACACCAAGGATAGAACAGTAAACTTAATAAAATAAAACGCAGATAATTTATGAATCACAATGTAATTTCCATTGTTTTAGGGGGAGGAAGAGGAACGAGACTTTTCCCGTTAACGTACACAAGATCAAAGCCAGCTGTACCCATCGCGGGAAAATACAGATTGGTCGATATTCCTATTTCAAATTGTTTAAACTCTGGATTGAATAAAATTTTGGTGTTGACTCAGTTTAATTCTGCTTCTTTGAATTCTCATATTAAAAACTCTTATCATTTTGATATTTTCAGCAAAGGTTTTGTTGATATTTTAGCAGCAGAACAAAATGTAGAAAACGAAAGTTGGTATCAGGGAACTGCCGATGCGGTTCGTCAGTCGATGAAACATTTAGAAAAGTATGATTATGAGTATATCTTGATTCTTTCGGGCGATCAGCTTTATCAGATGGATTTTAAGGAAATGCTGGATTTCCATATTGAAAAAGGAGGTGATGTAACGATTGCCACAATTCCGGTAAATGCCAAAGATGCCACAGGTTTCGGAATTTTAAGCTCAGACGATGAAGGAAATATTACTTCTTTCGTTGAAAAACCAACCAATGACCTTTTGGATGGTTTAAAATCTGAAGTTTCCGAAGAAAATAAACATGCGGGAAAAGAATATTTAGCTTCGATGGGAATTTATATTTTCACGAAAAGCATTCTTAAAAAAATGTTTGATGAAGGGGCAGGAGATGATTTCGGGAAAGATATCATTCCAAATTCCATCGGAAAATATACCACGTTGAGCTATCAATATGAAGGATATTGGACGGACATCGGAACAATCGAATCTTTCTACGAAGCTAATTTAGACCTTTGTCAGGATTTTCCTCAGTTTAATCTGTTCTCATCATCGCCAATTTATACAAGAGCGAGAATGCTTCCTCCATCGAAAATTAACGGCTCTTACGTGAGCAAAGCTGTTTTTGGAGACGGATGTATCATTATGGCGGATAAAATTGAAAATTCTGTGATTGGAAACAGAACCAGAATTGA
>DKLU01000429.1:0-1378 GCA_002455915.1 Chryseobacterium sp. UBA6632 | reverse complement strand
AACAGAACCAGAATTGATAAAGGAAGTACGATTGTTAATTCGTATGTAATGGGTGCAGATTTCTATCAAAATACCACTGAAATTGTGATGAATGATAGAAGCGGCAGACCTAACATGGGAATCGGTAAATACTGCTATATCGAGCAGGCAATTCTTGATAAAAACTGTTATATTGGAGACAATGTAAGAATTATCGGCGGAAAACATTTAAAAGATGGCGATTTCGGAACCCACTCGGTACAAGACGGAATTGTTGTTGTGAAAAAAGGCGCCGTTTTACCTCCGGGAACTCATATAGGATAGAAGTAGGTAAGCAGGAAGTTTTGATGTTCAAAAAGATGAACTATTTAAATTTCACATATTCACTTCCATCATCCATTCCTCCAGTTTCCATCCAAAATAAAGAAACAAGAGTGATCAAGATATTGGTCACTTTTTTTATTTGTATTACTTTTGCGATATGCGTTTTTTCAAAGTCATAGCGGTATTTGTTATTTTACTAGCGGGAGCTTATGCAGCTTCTATGTATTATTTCGTGGATGAAAGCAAGAATTTTAAAATTGTAAAAGAGATCGATTATCCCGTGGATAAGGTTTTTTCGCAGTTCAATAATTTACAGCAGTTTACCCGTTGGAACAATTTCTTTACCAGCTCACCGACTATCGATATCGATTATTATACGCCATACGAAGGTCAGGGAAGCTCTATGAGCTATGTTGATAAGAAAAATGATACTGATGGTGAAATGTTCATCAGATACCAAAATATGAATAAAACCCTAAGATATCAGCTTTTTGAGGACGAAAATGAAAACCCGACTTTGGTTGATGTTAAATTTAAACCTGTTGCTCCCGAAAAAACACAGATTATATGGTATGTAAGCACGCCAAAATTATCCGTTTTCCGAAGAGTTGAAAATTTTTGGACTGAAGACCGTTTTGCTGAAAATATTGATAAAAGCATGACGAATCTGAAAAACGTTTTAGGCAACAAAGTAGAAAAGGATAACAAAATGGCTGCGATAAAATACGACAGCCTAATGGTGGAAAAAGAAGATTCGCAACTATTATTAGGAATCAACGTAAGTACATCTAATAAAAAAGATGCTTTATATAGGAATGTTGTGATGAATTATAATAAAGTTTATAATTACGTAACGATGGATCTTGGGAAAAAAGATGATGAATTCGGTTATCCGATGATGATTACAGATGCTGATAATTATAAAGATAAAGAGGTTTCTTATTTTATGGCTATTCCTTTGTCTAAAAAATTCGGGATTACAGATAATAACTTTAGTTTCAGAACGATAAATGCGACAGAGAATTACGTGATGTATTACAAAGGAACATACGAAGGGAGAGTGAAAGCTATACAA
>DKLU01000061.1:834-7609 GCA_002455915.1 Chryseobacterium sp. UBA6632 | reverse complement strand
CTCTAAAACTCTAAAACTCTCAAACATAAAAGCCCCTACATCTTTTCATTCTCCAAGATCTTCAGCACAAGTTTTTCCTCTTGTGTAAGATCTGCTTTTCCGTCATTTTCCTCAATTTGCTCTAATTCATCAAGATATTTTTTAATGGAATTATTTTCGTAGAGATTGATAACTAAAGGATGTACGTAATATTTTCGGCAAACGGCACTCGTATTTCCGAGATGTCCTGCGACAATGTCTAAAGCTTCTTTTACCTTTTTCTTGTATTCTGTATGCGTTTCGGCGTAGCCAATTTCTTTAAAAGCAATTAATGCACTTACAGTTCCCGACCATGTTCTGAAATCCTTTGCCGTAAAATCTTCACCGCTGATTTCTTTAATATAATCATTCACCATTCCAGAATCTACAGAATGACGGTTTCCTTCTTCATCAATAAACTGAAAAAGCTCTTTTCCGGGAATATCTTTACATTTTTGAATTAATCTTGAAAGTCGTTTACTCTTAAGATCGATATCGTGCATGACTCCTTTTTTTCCCTTAAAATGAAAAGTAATTTTTTGTCCTTTTATCTGAACGTGTTTATCTTTTAAAGTGGTTAAACCAAAAGAACCGTATAATTTTTCGTACGCATTATTTCCGATTCGGATATTGGTTCGTTGCATTAAACTAACGATCAATGCAAGAATTTTTCTCTTTTCGAATGTTCTTAAAGCTAAATCTTTCTCCACCTGAAGCCGAATTTCAGGCAAAGCATAGCCAAACTGAAGCATTCGGTAAAATTTCGTGTGATTTCGCAAGGCACTCCAAAGCGGGTGATAGCGATATTGTTTTCTGTGTTTAACATCAAAACCTGTTGCCTGAAGATGCCCGTTATCCAAAGCGCAGATCCACACATTTTCCCAAGCCGGCGGTATTACCAGTTTGTTGATGCGTGTAATTTCTTCTTTGTTTTTGATTTTTTCACCGTCTCTGTAGTAAGAGTACTTTTTTCCGGTTTTCTTTCGGGTGATACCGGCTGTCTCTGCATCGGTGGTATAAATAAGATGTACCGCCTTTGCAGATGCTACCGGATCTTTCATAATTTTGACAATCTTAGAAGGTTTCAGATGCGTGATGAGGTCTAAGTCTGAATTTTCCATAAGATTTGGTTAAGAGTTCCTACCCCTTGAAAATAGCCATGCAATGATGCCTATTACGCCAACTACTAATATGATTCCCCACCACATTCCGGCTTTAAAGATTGTCTCTACTGCTTCACAACTTGTTAATGTTAACAAACATAATATGGTCATACTATATAAGCTCCATTTTTTCATAATTCTTTATTTTTTGGTGTTTATTATTTTAAATTCTGTGGTTATCCGGTCGCCATTTTTTAATTGATCTTTTGATCTGGTCACCGGAAATATTTTCGTGCAGAGCCTTATACAGAAGTTCCTTAAACTCATCGTCATTGGCGAACCTCAACGCGGCAATTTGTTCAAATTTCAGTTTTTCTTCCACTTCATCAGACCTCAGACCGAAAATTTCAAAATATCTTTGCTTAAATTCCAATCTTACCATTCGGTTTTGAAGTCCCAATGCATAATGCTGCCTCAGCATAATTGCCAGATAGAAAATCAGGAATATAATAACAGAAAAAAGTATCCAAATTAATTGATTTGCTTCATCATTAAAAATCTTATAAATTCCAAAAACTTCCAGCAGAATTAATAATGGAAGATAAATGAAATGATGTGGAGGATAAAATTTCCTGTGATTTTTATAATTCTGACTTTCCATAATGTGTATATAAGCAAGAACCTTTCCAAAATGTTAAATATTTAATAATTCTTGCAATTTGTGGTATGTAATTCCTGTTGTTTTGTCTTAAATATTAAAATTTTTAATCATTTTTTTGATACTGAAATTGTATTTATTTTATTATTTGTAAATGGAGCAAAATGCAATGAAAAATCAATTTTCGCCAAAATATATACAGTCTGAAAATTCCCCTCCATTGTAGGAGTGGCGAAAATTTCAAAGAAATTTTTAGCGGGGTGGTTTGAGAAATTTGAATTGTATTTTTTTGTTTAAGCTACCCGTCTTTTTGTGATGCAAAAATCCACTCCTTCAAAGAAGGGGAATTTCAATTGTGTAATTCCAAAGTATAGTGAGGAAAACAGTAACCCTAGCCCCGATTGCAATGAAAATCCTTTTTTGAAAAAAAAGATTGTAATGGAAAGCGGGAAAAAGCTCCTAATAAATAAGAAAGTAAGATGATGGCTGAAAATTGACTTGAAAAAGAGCTTTAATTTCGAAGCTAAAAAACTCTTCAAATTCTCTTTCAAGCCTCAAAAAATTCGTAACTTCACCTCTTTAAAAATTATTGAAAAATGACTTCAAAGGAAAAAGTAGCTGCGCTTCGTGAAGAAATGCAGAAAAATAATGTTGATGCATTTATAGTATATTCTGCAGATCCGCATATGAGTGAATATTTGCCGCAGGAATGGCAGGAGAGAGCGTGGTTGTCTGGTTTTTTAGGTTCGGCAGGATTTGTGGTAGTAACCCAAGATAAAGCAGGACTTTGGACAGACGGAAGATATTTTACGCAGGCTCCCATTGAATTGGCCGGTTCAGGAATCGATCTTTTTAAAGATGGAATGGAAGGAACTCCCAATTATATCGACTGGATTATTTCTGAAATTCCAGCAAACGGAAAAGTAGCGGTGAATGCTTTGGCGACTGCTCATGCTAATTGGGAACTGCTAACTCAAAAATTAAACGCTAAAAATATTACGCTGGTAGATAATCCTCTTTTGAAGCAAATCTGGACGGATAGAGGAACGCCTTCGAAAAATCCGATTTTTGTGCATCCTGTAGAAAGAGCTGGGAAATCTGTGATTGATAAAATTGCTGCAATTCGTCAGAAAATGGAAGAGCAGGAGGCTACGGTTCATGTAATTGCAAGTCTGGACGACGTGGCATGGACATTGAATTTAAGAGGAAGCGATGTAGAAAGCAACCCTGTGTTTTTAGGATATATCATTATTACTAAAAATGACGCGATCCTGTTCACCGATCTAGAAAAATTGGAAGTGGAAGCAAGAAAGCAAATGGATGAGTCTTTTGTGAAAATGATGCCTTACGAAGAGTTTTACAATCATTTAAAGGAATATAAAAATCAAACGGTTTTGGTTTCTCCAAATAGTAATCAATCTATTTACGAGGCTTTAAAATCTGATAATCAGTTTATCAAAGCAGCAGTTCCTGGAAACTTGATGAAAGCTCAGAAAAACGAAACAGAGCTGGAAGGTTTCAGAAAAGTAATGGTGAGAGATGGAGTAGCGATGGTGAAATTCCTTTACTGGCTTACTCACAATGCAGGAAAAGAAGCAATGACGGAATTTTCAATTGGTGAAAAACTGAGAGGTTTCCGTGCAGAAGGTGAAAATTTCGTGGGAGAAAGCTTCGGAAGCATCGTTGGATATAAAGATAATGGTGCTATTATGCATTATTCCGCGAAAAGTGAAGGCAGTAAAGAAGTGACCAATGATGCAAGTATTTTAGTGGATTCGGGAGGTCAGTATCTTGAAGGAACAACGGATATTACAAGAACACTTGCTTTAGGTGCTGTTTCTGATGATTTTAAAAGAAATTCAACATTGGTTTTGCAAGGCTTGATCCGTTTATCGATGGTGAAATTCCCTAAAGGAACCAGAGGTGTTCAGCTTGATGCAATCGCTAGACTACCTTTATGGATGGAAGGTAAAGATTACAACCACGGAACTGGTCACGGTGTCGGAAGTTTTATGAACGTTCATGAAGGTCCGCAGAATATCAGAAAAGATATGAATCCGCAGGAGCTTTTGTTGGGAATGGTTTGTTCCAACGAGCCGGGTTATTATTTGGAAGGAGATTACGGGATTCGCCACGAAAATCTAATCGCAGTAAAAGAATCTGAAACAACGATTCACGGAACTTTTTATGAGTTTGAAACATTGACGTTCTGCCCATTTTTTAAAGATACCATCGTAAAAGAAATTCTTTCTGAAGAAGAAATTTCTTGGCTAAATGCTTATCACAAAACGTGTGAAGAAAAAATAGCTCCATTTTTGGAAGGCGAGGTGAAAGATTGGTTCCTTGGATTGGTAAGTCCGTTATAGAAAGTAAACAGTTAATGATGAATTGTGAATTATATTATTCACCTTATTCATTAATTTAGATAAAAAACGTCTTGTAAAACTTATTGCAAGACGTTTTTATTTTTCACAACCGTATTTTTACGGAAACAATTTTAGTAATTATCCTGAATGCTAAGAATGTAATTGAAGGTATCTTTGTATCAACAAAAAAGCAACACTAATCACTTTCATATATACTAAAGTAAATTTCAATTGCAGTAAAATCATCTCGTTCTGGGGTGATTTTTTTATGTATTTTTGTTTGAAAATTACTTTTCCTCAGACTTAATTTAAAATAATGATCCATCAGTTTTTTCAAAGTTTCAATATTTTTTCAGAAAATGAAATCAATGATTTTTTACAGCTTTTTGAAAGAAAAAAACTCAATAAAAATGATTTTTTTGTTCGTGAAGGAGAAAAATGTAAAGAGATAGCTTTTATAGAATCCGGGATTTTCAGATCTTATTATATTGCTGATGACGGAAAAGACATGACATATTGTTTCAGGTTTCCCAATGATTTAATAGCTTCCTATTCTTCATTTATCTCTGAAAAACCGAGCATGGAAAATATGCAGGCCATTTCAGATGCCGAAATTTTAATCATCAAAAAAGATAAAATTGAAACGTTGGCTAATGATAATCCGAATTGGATTTTATTTTTAAAAGTAATTGCGGAACAGGAATATCTGGAACTTGAAAAGCGATTTTTCCAACTTCAAAGAGATAGTGCAGCAAAGCGTTATGAAGCTTTGCTTGAAAACCAATCTAATTATATTCAGGATATTCCTTTGCAGTATCTGGCTTCTTATTTAGGCATTACCCAACGCCATTTGAGCCGAATTCGAAAAGAGATTTCTTTTTAGACATTTGTCCTGTTAATTGAAGTTTTGACTGGATAGTTTTGTGAAAAAAATAAAATGCAGTCAAATATTTTAATTATCGGAGGCACCGGATTGGTGGGTAAAACCATTGCCCGAATTTTACATTCAAGAAATCCAGAACTTACTATTTTTATCGGAGGCAGAAAAGGTGGAAAAAGTGAAAATAATTTATTCATTGATGTGACTAAAATTTCAACCTTTGAAAAGATATTAGAGAAAAATATTCATCTAATTATTCTTTCTGTGAATGATAAAGAAGATCATGTGCTTCGTTTTGCTATCGATCATAAAATAGATTATTTAGATATCACAAAACCTACTCCTGATTTGATGAAAGCTTATAAGTTTGCGAAAAATCATTCCGTAAATAGCAAAATTGTTTTCAGTTCTGGCTGGATGGGCGGAATTGTGGCCGGTTTGGTGAATGTTACTTCGTTGAAAATGAAATCTATTGATGAAGTAAAACTTTTTGTTTATTATTCTGTGAAAGATAAAGCAGGTGAAAGTTCGGCTCATTTTATGGCAGAAAATGTAGCTAACCCTTTTGTAAATTATAAAAATAATCAACCTGTTTCGATAAAACATTTCCTAGATTCCGAATACTTTGATTTCTCTTTTGGAATTGGAAAGCGACAGGTTTATAATTTTGATGTTCCCGATCTGTATATTCTAAATCAAATTGAAAATATCCCGACAGTAAATGTAAAAATGACGTACAGTTCAAAATTTGTAACCTGGATTTTGGGTGCTTTTCAGAAAATAAAACTCTATAATATTTTATCTTTAAAAGAAAGAAAAATGATTTTTGCAGCCAGTGGAAATGGTGATCAGACTGTTTTTGAAATTATCATTAAAAATCAAGAGGAAACGAAGAAAATCAGTCTTCAAAGTAGAGAAGGGCAAGCGGAACTGACGGCTTTGTCTGCTGTTTTACATACTGAAAAACTGTTGAAAACTGATATTGAAAATAAAGTGTATTTCAGTCATCAGCTTCATGAATCAGCATCTTTACTAGAATCGTTGATGAATTATCCATCCATTATAATTCAGGTTGAATCATGAAGAAAATCGTAATTATTAATGGTCATCCCAACAAAAAGTCTTTTAATTTTGGTCTTGCTGAAGCTTATAAAAAAGGAGCTTTGGAATCGGGTGTAGAAGTGAAGGAAATTGTCATTGCTGATTTGAAGTTTAATCCCAATTTGCAATTCGGTTATCAAAAACGAATGGAACTTGAACCTGATTTGCTCGAAGCATGGGAAAAAATTAAATGGGCAGATCATTTGGTTTGGATTCATCCTGTTTGGTGGGGCGGACTTCCGGCGATCACAAAAGGTTTCATTGATCGACTTTTTCTTCCCGGAATGGCTTTTAAATATCGTGAAAGTTCGGTTTTGTGGGACAAACTGCTGAAAGGCAAGTCTGCTCATATTATAACGACTCTGGATCAGCCGGGTTGGTATTATAGATGGTTTTATGGTCGACCAAGTGTGAATCAGCTTAAAAAATCTGTTTTAGAATTTTGTGGAATAAAACCTGGAAAAGTGACGTATGTGGGAATTGTGAAGACTTCTGATGAGGCTATGAGGAAAAAGTGGTTGGAGAAAATACAAGTACTGGGACAAAAACAAAAGTAGTGTCTAATGGTAAAATTTGAATAGAACGACTGAGACACTAATCACTTTTATATTACTAAAGTAAATTTCAAATGCAGTAAAATCATCTCGTT
>DKLU01000061.1:0-720 GCA_002455915.1 Chryseobacterium sp. UBA6632 | reverse complement strand
TAAAATCATCTCGTTCTGGGTGATTTTTTTATTATTAAATCTTTAGAAATAAACTTAAATTAGTAGAATTCTCAACAATTATTTATTAGCTTGGAATTCTTCTTTATTTTTGTAGAATTAATTTAAGGCATCTGTGAATACATGAAAAATGAAATCTTTAATAATCAGGTAAAAGTAGTTTATTCCTTTGCTGAGTTGATAAATACTGCTTTTGAAGGTACCCAAAATGCAATATGCTGGGAGAGAAATTTAGAGGGAGATTTTAAAGAAATTGTTTCTAAACTTAAGTTAAAAGATAATATTACCGAAGTTTTTACTGAAGATCTTTTAGCATTGGAATTATCTGAAAAGGGTAGCGCGGCTCGGAAAATTATCTTGGATGATTTGCAGTCACTAACCGATTTCGGAGCTTCTCCTTTGCTTAATTTGCTTAAAAATTATGATCGAGATGATGAGTTTGATTTTATCTCAACCGATGTGTATTCTTATCATGTTGACCGTTCTCCGATCGGAATCGATACTTTCTTATGTACCTATTATGGGGCGTCGAGTGATATTTTACCGAACGATCAGGCTATACTAAAAATTTTGATTCCTGAAATTCGCGAAAAGCTTAAAGAATTGCATGACGGCTCAGAAGAAGATTTTGAATCTTTTCTGAAAGAGAATTATTTTGATTTACATTTTGAGCCCAAACCTGATTCCCAACCGATTAATCTA
>DKLU01000069.1 GCA_002455915.1 Chryseobacterium sp. UBA6632 | reverse complement strand
CTCAAAAGCTGAATATGTAAAGCAATGATAATCTTTTCCTCTTTCTGTTTTGAATTTACGAGGCGAAATTTTCTCTAAAGAATTATTCCAGAGATAATTTTTTCTTTCGTTTTCTTCAATAAGATGAAAGGATTCTGTTAATTTTAAAGTGTAAGAAATATGTTCTTTAAGATATTCCCATTTATAATACTGCTTCTATTTCTTTGATTTTGTCTAGTGCAATTTGTTTTAAAATTCCATCTCGTAGATATTCTAGAAGGATGGGTTTTATTTCATAAGTCCATCGCGTTTTTATATCGCCTCCTTCTTCAGACTTATCAATAAAATACGAATGACCTAATGCAACATCTTTACATTTGAACTCTTCAGAAATAAAAATAGAGTTTGTTTCATAATCATCTGATGTAAATATAGATTTAACCTGCAAGAACAAATCTTTCTTAAAGTCATCTCCCAATTCTTCGGTAAGATCAATTGGAAGTACATCCACAAAAGCAAATCTTCTTCTGACAGCGTAATCTATATGCCCCACACTTCTGTCCGCGGTATTCATAGTTCCAATAATGTAAAGATTGGGTGGAAGAATAAGTTTTTGAGAGCCATCTACTTCATACATCGATTCTACCTCTTCACCGCGGTATTCTAGGGCATAAATAAGCTCACCTAAGACAGAGGAGAGATTGGCACGGTTGATTTCATCGACTATTAAAATATACTTATTTTCTGGATCATCTAAAGCATTTTCAGCAAACTTTGCGAATATTTTATTTTCTCCTTCGTAAACAATATTACCTTCTTCATTAGGTTTTGCAATAATTCCTCGAACAAAATCTTCATATGTATAACTAGGATGAAATTGGATAATTTGTAAAAAGTCTTTTTCTTCATTTATACTTTTCTCAACTTCGTTAATAGAAGAAAGGTGATTTTCATAAAAATACATAGCAATAGCATCTTCATAAGATTTATAGCCTCCTGTTCTACCTTTTATTTCAAAAAGTTTATTATCAAAAGAATCAATTATCTTATTATAAGAAGGTTTCCAAGGTTTACTTGTTTCGCTTTTCAATAAGACAACATTTTTATCTAGATCTATGACTTCAAACTCTTTATTATTTTTACCTTTTATTTTTTGTCCAATAACAAGGTGAGATTTAATATAATCTTTTGTTAAAGTTTTAATTGAAAATGTTTTATTAACAAATGAATTTTCTTTTATAATTTCTTTTGCTAAAAGCTTTGCTTGTGTAGTTTTACCCGTACCTGGAGGGCCTTGTAAAATGATTTGTTTTTTATAATATAGTAAATTAATACTGGGATTATCTTGCAATATTTCGCTCATTTCATTTGTTTCATTTTCTTTATTTATAAATAAGTCATAAGTCTGCCATGGCAAAGTAATATTATCATATACAGAAAAACTATCAAGACTATTCAAATAATATTGCCAAACAGCATTACTATCTTTATACCAATCCCACGTTATTTGTATATTGCAATTTTCAATAGTATCATTTAGTAATTTTATAAATGATGCAAGTTTGTCTTCATTTACAATTGTACATAATAAACTAGGTTGCAAACTGGCAATTAATCTATTAGTAGCTGCTTTTTTATTTTGATATGTATACTCCCGAATAATCTCTTTTAATTCATAATAAACTTCAAACAAAGGTTCATTTTGTGACAATGCTATTTTTTGCAATAAAGGTGCTATTCTATCCCAATTCTCTTTGATGTTTTCTTTTTCCTCACCATGAAAATATCCTTGTTTTAAAGACGATACACATTGATCACTAGATTTTTCAAAAAATTCGTAAAAAACTTCATTATCCCAATCTTGCCAACGCTTTCCTTTAGAGGCCTCTTCAATAAACAAAGGAACATATTCTTTGTATTTATCTCGCCATCCTTCCCATATTTCAATGTTCTCTACAATGTTTTTTAATGTTTTCATTAGTTATTTTTAAATTTATATTTCTCTTAATTATTTTGCTACATCATTTAGCTATTTTTTGTCCAAATTGTATAATAAATTCAAATATATTAAAATGTTTTATGGCTAAATTATGGAAAACCGTAATTATGTTTCTTTTATCATTTCTATAATCCAATTGAAAAAAAGCTGCTTCCCAAAGAAAGCAGCTTCTAGATTATTTATAAACCTAAAAATTATTTTTTAGCCTTTACATCAACAGCAATTTCGATGTCCTTGCTGATTCCCCATTCTGCAGGATCTGCTTCAGACGTACCGAATTTAATTCCCCAATCTGCTCTGTTTACAGTAAATTTAGCCTGTACAGAAGCTGAACCTTCAGCAACTTCCACTTTCGCAGGGAAAGTAACGTTAACTGTTTTTCCAGATAAAGTAAGGTTTCCGCTTACTGTTTTGTTTGCTCCTTCAATAGCTCCTTCTTTCGGTGCTTCAGCTAAATCTGCAACACTTGTAATTTTGAATTCTGAAGTTGGGTTTTTAGTTACATCAAAGAAATCAGCACTTTTAAGGTGAGTTTCAAGATCAGCCGGTTTTTTATCTGCTTCAGTAACTGAAGCCGGATCTACTTTAATAGAAGCCATATCGATTACGAAGCTTCCCGCAGAAACCTGTCCGTTCTCAACGTTCAAATCTCCAGATTTTACAGTGATTGTTCCCCAACGTGGAGCAAAACCTCCTTTGTGGAATGCTTTCCAGTTTACTACAGAAGTTGCAGCGTCTACCGGTAAAACTTCACCTTTTCCTTCAGCAACAGTTTGCTCAGAGTTTGTAGCAGCGCTGTCTGCAGCTTTTTTCTTGTTACAAGATGCTGCCAATAAACCTACAGCTACTAATGCAATTACACTCAGTTTTTTCATATTATTCAATTGTTAAAAATTTATTATTTAAATATAAATCAAATTATTCTTAAGCCTTACCCTTAATTTGACAGATCAAAAATATAAAAAACAGCTTTTTCTTCATCTTACCATACATCAAGAAATGAAAAAAGCAGACTTTTTATAAGGATTAAAGTCAAATATAATGAATCTGATTATTTTCTGAAATTAAAAATAATATTTATGATAAAGATCTTCCATATCATCAGCAAAACCATAACCACAACTAGATGACCATTTTACACACTGGATCGCTCTTTGTTGAAATTGCATTAACAAATTATGCTTTTTTAAAAAGTCCAGAGCGATATTATAGTTATTATAAGTAGAGTTATAAAACTGTACAGAATAATCTCCATATAAGGCGGTAAGTTGACAGGCACTTTCTGGCAAATAAAGCATAACATCAGCCATTGACTCTGGTAATGGTTGTAAACTTTTAAAATCAGAAATAATCTTTTTTGCAACAGAAAATTTTTCTGTACTTCTCTGTGGATACTCTACGCTAAATTCCTTACGGATAAGTTTTTTGTATTTTTTAATTAAAGCTCCTTCATTTTTTGGATTCAGATAAAAATTATAAAACTCTTTTAC
>DKLU01000070.1 GCA_002455915.1 Chryseobacterium sp. UBA6632 | reverse complement strand
GTTAATTGCCCGCCCGGCTCCAAACCTGAATTATACACAGGTTTGGAGCCGGGCGGGCAATTAACGACAACTACGGAAGTGGATAACTTCCCTGGATATCCGGCGGGAATTACAGGTCCTGAAATGATGATGGATTTGCAAAAGCAGGCAGAAAGATTCGACACAAAAGTTCATTACGAAATGATCACAAAGGTTGAGTTTTCTAAAGAAGTAGGAGGGGTTCACAAATTGTATGCAGGAAACAAAGAAATTTTCGCTAAAACGGTAATTATTTCTACAGGTGCAACTGCAAAATATTTAGGTCTTGATGACGAGAAAAAATACAATGGCGGAGGTGTTTCTGCTTGTGCAACATGCGACGGTTTTTTCTATAGAGGAAAAGATGTTGTGGTTGTAGGAGCTGGTGATACGGCTGCAGAAGAGGCTACTTATCTTGCAAAATTGGTAAACAAAGTAACGATGTTGGTGAGAAAAGACGAGTTCCGCGCATCTAAAGCAATGATTCACAGAGTTCAGAATACACCGAATATTGAAGTGAAATTCCACCATGAATTGATTGGTATTGAAGGTGAGAATAACTTGGTAGAAAGAGCGGTTGTTATCAATAACCAGACTCAAGAAAAATCTACCGTTGATGTTCACGGAATCTTTATCGCAATCGGTCACAAACCAAATACAGATATTTTCAGAGGTCAGATCGACTTAGACGAAAACGGATATATTGATACTGAAAAAGGTTCTTCAAGAACAAATCTTCCGGGAGTTTTCGCAGCAGGCGATGTTCAGGATCATATCTACAGACAAGCGATTACAGCAGCGGGAAGTGGTTGTATGGCAGCAATGGATGCTGAAAAATATTTAGCAGAATTGCATTAATCAGCAAAAATTAATCCTAAATATAAAAACGTGTTTCTTTTTTGAGGCACGTTTTTTTTTATTTCTGATCCTGAAATTTCCTTTATTAATCAATGTTTGTGAAAAATAATTCAACTGATTTATAGCTGATTATTAAGTTTTGTTAAAATTTATCAATAAAATGTTTTGACAGTATTAAAAATGTTTCTATATTTGCACCACTGAAAACAACGATATAATCGGAGTTTCAAAGGAGAGTTGGCAGAGTGGTCGATTGCGGCAGTCTTGAAAACTGTTGACTGTAACAGGTCCGGGGGTTCGAATCCCTCACTCTCCGCCAGTTGGGAAACCAAAATAAGCTAAAACGCTGTAAACATCAATGTTTACAGCGTTTTTTGTTTTAGCTCAGGTGTCAAAAAAAAACAAAATAGGTCACTATTTATATGTCCTTTTTAGTGACCTATCGTGAAAATATCAAAATAGGTCACTAAAATCTCTGGAAAACCTTATCAATAGGCAGCCTAACGATTGAACATCTTGCAAAAAGTGGTAACAAAAAGTAAATTATTAAACAATTAAAGTTATCACACAATGAACAAAACATTCAACCTATTATTCTTTATAAAAAAGAATAAAATCAGAACAAACGGAACCGCTCCAATCTACTTACGAATCACTATTGAGGGTAAGATAGCGGATATTGCTGCTAAAAGGTATATTGATCCCCAAAAAATGGGACATTAAAGCACACAAGGCTATAGGTAATAGTCAAGAAGCCAGAACACTGAACGTATATCTTAAAACTTTGGAACAACAAGTTTATGATGTTCATTATCTGATGCTCAAAGAAGAAGACTTTGTGACTGCAGAAAGTTTAAAATCTAAACTGCTTGGAACGGATAGGGAGAAAAGAATGCTCATCCCCATTTTTCAGGAGCATAATAACAAAGTGGAAGCCTTGGTCGGACAGGATTTTGCCCCTGGCACATTGGAGCGCTACAAAAATCTTTAAAGCATACGCAGGAATTTCTAAATTGGAAATATAAAATTTCTGATATTGATATTGCAAAGATCGATCACGCTTTTATTATGGACTGCGATTTCTGGCTTCGTAGTGAGCGCAAATGCGCTAATAATACCGCAATAAAATACATTAAGAATTTCAAAAAGATTATGCGCCTATGTATGGCAAACGGTTGGCTATCAAAAGATCCTTTTTTGGGCTACAAAGCAAAACTTAAAGTCGTGGAACGTCCTTATCTCACAAAAGAGGAAATTCAAGCGATTTATGACAAAGAATTTGTATCAGAGAGATTGAGTCAAGTACGTGATATTTTCCTTTTTAGTTGTTATACTGGCTTTGCCTATGTTGACGTGAAGAAATTATCTAAATCTCATATTAATTTTGGAATAGACGGCGACAAATGGATATTTACAAATCGACAGAAAACCAATACTTCAACAAGAGTTCCATTATTACTGCTAGCACAAGAACTAATTTTAAAATATGAAGAACATCCTGCATATGTAAATTTAAATGTCTTGTTTCCTGTTCCTAGTAATCAGAAAATGAACTCCTATCTCAAAGAAATTGCCAATGTTTGTGGGATTAACAAAGAATTGACATTTCACATTGAAAGACATACATTTGCAACAACTATAACCTTATCCAATGGAGTTCCGATTGAAAGTGTAAGCAAAATGTTAGGTCATACGAACATAAAAACTACTCAACATTATGCTAAGATTTTAGATAAGAAGGTGAGTGATGATATGTCGATTCTAAAAAGCAAACTTGGAGATAAATGTGACAACTAATGTAAGATTTCATAATTATGATAATTACAATCCCATCTCATAATCAAGATGGGATTATCTTTTAATATTTTATCAAATTGGATTTTTATAGTCCTGCCAAGGTACGTTGACGTATGTCTATAAAAACACTTTTGTAGATGATTTAATTCGTTTGAGCCAAATTAAACAAGAATTTTCTACCATCAATTTACCATTCAATTTCTGATAGTTATATTTTTTTGCAATATAATTTTTAACATTCTAAACAAATGAAGTTGGCATAGTTTGACTTTTGTCTACTTCGATTGTCTTTATATTAGTAGTATTTTTTCTTTAGCCACAAACTGGCTTTTACCAATAAGATAAGCACAGGAACTTCCACCAACGGTCCGATAACACCTACGAAAGCTTGTGGAGAGTGAATGCCAAAAACTGCTATTGCTACTGCTATCGTCAATTCGAAATTATTGCCAGTAGCAGTAAATGCGATTGAGGCATTTTTATCATAGGGTATGTTTAAAGATTTGTTGATAAAGAAGCTGACAAAAAACATTAGTACAAAATAAATAACCAACGGTATGGCAACTTTTATCACATCCATTGGCAGTTCTAATATTTTATCTCCTTTCAAACTAAACATTATTACTATGGTAAATAGTAAAGCATATAATGTGATGGGCGATATTCTTGGAACAAACTTTCTGTTATACCATTCTATACCTTTTGATTTGATAAGAAAGTAACGACTTAGGAAGCCTGCCAGAAATGGAATACCTAAATAAATCAACACACTTTCTGTAACATCTTTCATTGATACAGTTACATTGAAGTTGGCTAAACCTAATTTGCTTGGCAATATATTGATGAAAAGCCAAACTAAAAAGCTGTAAGAACTAACTTGGAAAATACTGTTCAATGCAACCAACATAGCGGTATATTCTCTGTTTGCTTTTGCTAAATCACTCCAAACAATGACCATTGCAATACATCTCGCCAAGCCTATCAATATCAATCCTGTCATATAATCGGGTTCATTTCGTAAGAACAAAACAGCTAATCCAAACATCAGCATCGTACCAACAAACCAATTGAGAAATAACGAAAGACCTATTACTTTTTTATCTTTGAAAGCGTGAGGTAATAATGAATAATCAACTTTTGCCAAAGGAGGGTACATCATCAAAATCAAACCTATTGCCAATGGAATATTTGTCGTTCCTACTGACATTGCATTTATGATTTGTGAAATTGCAGGAAAGAAATATCCTAAGCCTATACCTGTTGCCATTGCAAGGAATATCCATAAGGTAAGATAGCGGTCAATAAATTTTAGTTTTGGTTGCATAAAACTACTTTTTAATCTTAGAGAAAACGTAGAACATTTCAGAAGCTATCTGCAAACTTCTGTCTGCATATACTTGTGACTGCTGTGATGTATTATCAGAGATTTTAGGGTCTTCAAATGTGATAGGGATTCTTTTCTCTGCTCCAGCGATTAAAGGGCAGCCTCCGTCTGCTTGAGAACAGGTCATAATTGCAACAAACCCAGCTGTTGGATTGAACGCACTATCATATCTTTTTGAAAATCCAATTACAGCTAACGAATCATCATCGTACTTGATAGAATATACAGGGTTATTTCCATGTGCAATTTTGAAGATATTAAAGCCTTGATTAATCAGCGTCTCAGCCACTTTTGGAAATAATGCTGTTTCTTCCGTACCTCCCGAATAACAATATACGTTTGGAATATTGAAATAAGCAGCTCCTGCTTGCGCCCAGATTTGTGATAGATGGCTTCTGCGCGAGTTATGGGTACAAATGAAATTGATATTAATATCTTTTCCTTCATCCATTTTTTGCTGTACAAAATCAATTAATGGTTGCAGTGTGATTTTTCTTTCCTCACTAATGCTTTGATATTGCAATTGTTCAATAGTATTTGTCAATTCTGAATACATAGTCTTTATTTAAGCTTTATTGTTATTAATCTATTCCGATATTTTTGCTTCTACGTTCCATAAGGACGTTATCTTTCCAAATCCCATTTTTCTTACCTATCTTTTCTCGGTAGCCAACTAATCGGAATCCGCATTTCTCGTGCAACTTGATACTGCTTTCATTTTCGGAAAATATACCAGACTGCAATGTCCATATATAGTTTGCTTCGCTCTGTTGGATTAATTCAGTTAACAGGGTTTTTCCAATTCCTTTACCTCGCTCGTCTTGTGCAATATAAATACTTACCTCTGCAACACCAGCATAAACACATCTACTTGAAACTGGTGTCAAAGATGCCCAGCCAATCATCTTGTCATTATCATAAATGCTGATTCTACAAAAAGCGAGATGTCCTTTATCCCATTCCTCCCATTGTGGGGAATCATTCTGAAAAGTGGCTATGTTGGTCGCCAATCCTTGATTGTAGATTTCTATTACTTCCGAAAAGTTGTCATTGGTTATAGGTTTGATTTCCATAATGCAGTCTTTTTTTTTAGCAACAACCTGACTTGGGAGTACAGCACGAAGTATTCAAATCAGATGGTTCTACAGTTTGATTTTCTGCTGGAATTCCGCAAGCTTCATTTGCCAGACAGGCAGTTTGTTTATTTTTCAGTACAAAATTATTTCCGTTAAAATCCAAATCATATTTGCCAATGGTTTCGCTTTGATATTCAACTTCTATATCTGAATCTTCGATTCCCAGTTTGTCTTCGCACAGAGAGATGATGTCTAAGAGTTTGGTAGGTTTCAATCTATGTTCAAAGTCGTTCGCCTCCCACAATTGAAAATTGACAACCTTTTCATTTCTTGTATTGCCACCGCAGTCTATAAAATTCTTTGTGATAACCCCTATTTCTGTAACGTGGAAATGCTCAGGGACAAATTTTCCATTCTCTAACTGAAATTCGACATTGTTCAGTGTAGGTAAGATTGCTTTGATTTGTGATAGTTTCATAAAATTAATATTGATATTATTTAATTTATATATTGCAATATAACGATGATAAAAGTTATAAAAAAAGTTGTTAGCAACATTGCCCAACTTTTACATCTTGTTCAAAGAATTGATTGAACAATCCCTGAACCTCTTTCCATTTTTTATCTTCGATACAATAGCAAACCGATTTTCCCTCGATAGTACCTTGAATAATCCCGATACTTTTCAATTCTTTCAAATGTTGAGAGATCGTTGCCTGTGCCAGTCCAAGTTCATCCACTAAGTCATTACAGATGCAAGCTTTCTGATTAATGATGTATTGGAGGATTGCAATTCTTGCAGGATGTGCCAAAACTTTAAAGAGAGAGGCCAAGTTATTTTGCTCATCTGTGAATATTTCTGTTTTAGTAAGTCCCATATATGATATTTTTATATTGCAATATTACGATATAAATTTTAAATAACCATATTTAATGTTTACTTTAATATTTGAAAAACTAAATTTACTAAAACATTAAAAAGATTAATCTGGATTATTCTGGTATAAAAAATGGCTTATATTACATCCATTTGGGCGTTTGTGACCTTAACAGGACTCTATCAAAACCATTTATTAGAAGATATAAAATAATATTTTGGAAGTATTAACTAATATTTAAATTATAAAAATCAATTCAGAAAATTGTCCATATATTTCTGATAGATAAAAATGTATCATAATATCTCTTTTTCATAAAATCCTAATAAAAATCAAATTGGTACATTTTAAAGTATGTAGTCCCCTAAAAAAGTTCAACTAGTTGAAGATTTTTTGGAAGGATTTTAAAATTAAACATCCGTCAAATTTGCAGAAGTTTCTTCTTTTACGAAAGGTTTTCTACACATCATCTATTTTCCTAAAGTAGCCTTTAATTTCAATTATCATAAACATATTAGGCTAAACAAGCCTGTTAATCAATATATTATGTAACAAACTGACTACCAATATTGCCATTAATATAGGAACCCCTAAATATTTCAGATGAAAAAATCATTTAAGATCATCAAAATTGTATTGTTGCTATTTACGGTATCATTTTCAAAACAAGTCATTGCTCAGACCAATGAAACAAAATTACCTACCGATAATCAGTTAAAGACACCTTTGGATTCATTGGTGGAGCGTTCTGTATATGACTTTACGAAAAACAATTCCAGAGTTGGTCTTTCGGTCGGTATTATAAAAAATGGAAAACAATATATTTACAATTATGGCTCGACCCGAAAAGACAAGCAACATCTCCCGACAAAGCATACCGTATACGAGCTTGCTTCCATTACGAAAACATTTGCCTCTACTCTACTGGCCAAGGCAGTTCTCGATAAAAAGGTCGACCTGAATGATGATATCAGAAAATATTTGAAAGAAGATTATCCTAATCTGGAGTATGATGGAACGCCGATTACTTTATTGAATCTGACCAATCTAACATCGGGATTACCCAATTGGATGCCGGATAAAGATATCTTGGGAAAAGCAGGTCCGGACGCTATACCATACATTTTAGATTCTGTCCACACGATATACAGCAGACAGGATCTTTACCGTGACCTGCATCAGGTGAAATTAAAGGTTTTGCCGGGAAGCGTTTCCAGGCATTGCAATACTGCTGCACAATTGCTGGGATATATAATGGAGAGCGTTTATAATGACACCTATGAAAACCTTATGAGAAAACATTTTGCAAAGCCATTAAAAATGAAAGATACGTATCTGCTGAAGCCCGGAGAACTTCCATCAAAAATAGCTACCGGTTATGATGGCAAAGGAAGAATAATGCCGGTGATCGACTGGGAGGATCTCAGAGTGGCAGCCAGCATCGCATCTTCCACGTCGGATATGTTGAAGTATATGACTTTTCAACTGAATGAAAAAGATCCTATTGTACGTCTAAGCCATCAGCCCACCTTTGGTAAGATCGAGGATGGAGCCTTTGCACTTAACTGGAAGGTGAAAAAAATAGAAAACGG
>DKLU01000066.1 GCA_002455915.1 Chryseobacterium sp. UBA6632 | reverse complement strand
AACTCCAAGAATTATATTTTCTTGGAGTTTTTTTCTGCTCAAATTTCATTATTTCACTTAATCAATTCATAATAAACATAATCTTATTATATTTTTTCCTAAAAGCCTTATCAATATATGGCCAGTCGTTAGTATTTATATTTAATTTTAGATTTTCATAATTTAGCAGACTGATAATTACATTGTCCTCAATATTGAGAAGTATTCGCTCTAGCCTATCTTCAAATGTGTAAGAGTCATGTCCAATATATCCTTTTGTTCCTAATAATGTGTCTGCCATTAGATTATAAAAATCTATATCAGATTTCACTCTATTTAAATCAATTTCATTGTATGTATTAATAATTAGATTCGACTTATTCCATATTCTGCAACATGAATTGTATGCCTTTTTTAAATCTTCATCTAAATTCAGGAAATCAGCCTGAATATTTTTTGACCAAAGCATGAGTATATCAATAATGTATTGATTATAATTATCTCCGTTATAATCTATTATAGGAATTCCTATTAAAACAATTTTATCTTCCGTGAGAACAGAGTCTTCGATTCTAAATGTAAAATTGTATACAACTTCTTTATCTCCATCACTATCTATTATTTCAATCGTAAAACGAATAATCTGCATATAAAATGTGTCCCAATCAATCTCTTTACTCAGAAATAAAATATTTTCCAGAATAAATTCTTTTCCGAAACTGTTACTGAAAGATGTCATTTTAATCGATGATGATTCAATTATAACTAAATCTTCATATTTAATTATGATATTCATTAGAATAAACTTTGTAAAATATTTCTTTTAAAATAAAAAAAATTAGCGTATTAAGTTAGTACGCTAATCTAGTAGTAAATCTGCGATATCTGCGAACAAATGTTTTGTAAGCTTTAATTGAAAATTTCAGCAATTATTTTATCATCTTTATTTTCCGCAATAAAATGCTCCATTTTATCTTTTAGTATTTCTAATGTTAAATAATCATTGGATGAAGAACTAAATCTAATAATTGCAACCCAATCGGGATATTCACTATCTTCATTATACATCAACTTTTCCTTAGAGTTTTCAATCAGAAATTTATTAAACTTTATTTTAAAATAATGATAATCTAATTGTTTTCCTATGCAATAACTCTCTAAAAACAGCCTATATTCTTCTACATTTCTAATGTGAAATACACCTGGCTTTTTTAAAAAATATCTGGGGATATTAATGTCTTGTGATTCTATCATATTTTTTCATTATTTTTTGAATATATTTATTCTTCAATCATATCCACAAATTATCAAAACATTTTGCTTCACTCAATCTCTTGCTTTTTCTTCAATGTTTCCAAAAAATATTTTTTTATTTCTAAATAAAATCTAGTTTAATGTATGTAGATATTCAAATCCTTCTAAACGATCGTCATAACCTGCACTTATTAGATCCTGCTTAATAATTTTAAGAAGATTATTCCACTCTTTTTTAAAATCATTTTTATTAATTATAATAGTATCAGACACTTTTTTTAAATTTTCTAAAGTTATATTTTCATTTCCATAAGAAGCAATATCAATCCAATCAGCTACTACTTTAATAATTTCATCTTTAATTGAAAAATGCCATCTAGTAGTAAAACATGAGTCTAGAAAAGATATGGAAAATTTTTCTTCACACAAATTAATAAATTCTAGCATATTTACTACATCATCATAAATTTGAGAAAAGCTAACTCCATCCATTGATATTTCAAAATTGTTCCAATTTATGAGTATCATGAAACTATAATCTCCATTATATATTGTATAAATAGCTTCTCTAACTTCAATATCTTCTGGATCCGATTCTTTTAAGATAATCTTCTTACCCTTTGTTTTAATTTCAAACATATTTTATTTTTTATTTATAATAGATCCTGCGGTTTTTGAGTTTATAGGAAAACCATGAAACGTTCCGTTTCCATTGTTTCTTACACGTATCTTATCCGGTTTTGATTGAGTGCCATCAGGATTATAAACTGTACTCGTATTATTTGGATTTATTGGAAAATCTTGAAAATTACCTTTAGTGGCTTTACCATTTTTACCTAAAGGACCTGGTGATAGTGTTGCTGCTTTTTCTCCAGCATAATCCAAATCTTCTTTACTTCCCCATTTTCCTTGAGGATTTTTACTGTCACGAGCTCTTTTAAAAGCATCATCATCTTTCCAGTCGATCCCATGTGTTCTACCCTTTAAATAATCATTTTCAGGTTTGAGTTTATCAGCAAATAATACTCTAAAAGTATGATGAGCTAATGAAGTAAATCCTAATATAACAGCAGAGCTGGTTCCTACTTTTGCATTAAATCCTTCTACTAAAGCACTTGTATCAAAAACAGAAAAAGGTATTCCTGGTCTGTAATATGCTCCTCCTTTTTTATTACTAGAAGGAATAGCACCCGGAACAAGTGGAGGAGGTGGGGCTATAAAGGGAGAAAGTACTTGCTTACCATTGGGATCAATATATTTTACAGGATTCTGATATGTATATATATAAGGATTAAGATTTCCCCAAAAATAAACTCCTCCATTATGTTACCCATCTCCATAGAATTCAGATTCTGCTACAGGGTTATTATAAATTCTGGACATCTGCTATGTCCTCGAATGATAAATTAAAAAGCTGTTTCTCAACTTGTGAAAACAGCCTTTTATTAAGAATTAATTACAATTAACAAAATATTGAAGTGCTTTGGTTATTTTAATTGCAAAACTAAATTGTAATTTTTTATTTTTTTTAAAAACTCTTCTTCGCTTATTTCCTGAACCTTTTTTTGTTTTATATCATAATAATATTTATTTTCCGGAGTAGAGTATTTACTTTTATAATTATAGTTTATAAACATATTTCCCTCTAAATTGGATACAACAATAATTTCCTTTTGACTTGTATATACATTTGAAACACTAGGAACTACTAGACTATATCCATGATCCTCTTTATTCATTAGATTATACTCCCCATTAACCTCTAGTACAACATATTTATCAACAATATGAACCTCTTTTTTATTATAAAAGAAATCTGAAAGAAAAAGTTTTACTAGAAAAAAAAATATTATTATCAATAGTAATATTAAAATTTTAAACTTCATTTTAAGCTTATTATTTTGGTTTTGAATTTTTATAAGATTGAATAAAAAAATCTTTAGTAGGTGTGTTCCACATGTATAAGTGAAACTTGCTACTTTGGCTACTTTTATCCCTTTTCAACACACCATCAGTTAAAGATCCCACAGTTTTACTGTCAAAAACACTCATAATAATATTTTTTCCATCATTACTTACTCTTGCTGTTGCCCAAAAACTTCCTAAAATATTTTCTTCTTTAACGAAAGTATTATCATAAAACTTACCTGAAAGGAAATCTCCCATAGAGTTTATTGCTATTTTCCAAAACTCTTTCCCTCCAATTTCTCCAATATCATAGTAATACCCTTGAGTTTCACCATTTTCAATTTTCCCATCCTTACCTAATAACTTAGCTAGTTCAACTTGAGCTTTTTTTACAGAGTTAGTATTTTTAACTCTTTCAAGGACAGGTCCTGTCATGACAGTATTTTGAGGATCTAGGTTCCATCCAACTATTCCTGCCGCAAATTTAATAGTTTTATTTCTGACATTGGCTGTATGGTCAAAGAACCAAGTTTGAGTATTTGGATTTATCCTGAAATTATTTGTCTCAAAAGATTTAATATTATGCGGTTGATTTTCATACTTACTAACAGCATCTACTTGTTTCCCATTAGGATCAATATATCTTATAGGATTTTGGTAGGTATAAATATAAGGATTAAGATTTCCCCAAAAATAAACTCCTCCATTATGTTGCCCATCTCCATAAAATTCAGATTCTGCTACAGGGTTGTAAATAGCCAACGGATCTACCCCATACCAAATGCTCAATCTCGGATTATAATATCTCGCTCCATAATAGTATAAACCTGTATCTTCATCGAGTTCTTTCGCATTAAATTTATACGGGTTATTATAAGATCCATCCATCTGCTCCAACATTGTTTCTCCGAATGGTAAATTTAGGAAAAATTGTGTGGCTTCTGCCTGAGAATTGGTAACAAATGTTGCTGTTCCCAAATGATCCCCGTGCAGATAATATAGATCCGGACTTTGATACGTTTCTTTCAATTCAACAGAAACATCACTTCCTAAATCTGTTTGCTCAAGATATTTTTTAAAATCTGCTTCTGCATTGGCTGTTTTTTCGGGAGCCTTAGCATCTGTATTTTTACTGTATAAAATAGAAGAATCTTCAAATCTTACAGCCCCATCATTCAGTCTGCTTGCAAATCTTTTAGAGCCCTCAAAATAATGCTTTGTATACTGCCCTGTAGAGCTTACTGTAACATAGGGATTCGGATAGATTTTATATTCAAATAGCTTCAGATCATCAATCTTCACCGGCACTCCGTTCTGATAAAGTTGTGCAGGCGCTATAAGTCCGTATTTAATCGCTCTCTCTGCTTTATCATCATAAGTATAATATTGGTAGGTTCCTGTATTTTCGTTATAAAAGGCTCTCATACGATCCTGCTCATCCCAATACATGTATTTCTTACCATTATTATCTTCATGCGTCAACGCGTTTCCATTTAAATCATATTCGAAGGCATCAAAATTTCCGGTAGAAGCATCAGTTACTCTTTCCAGTTTATGAGTTCCCGGAATATAATCATATCTATGTTCATAGCTATTCTCCTGCACAATAGATTGATCTCTTTCATGATGTTGCGTTTTTCTAACAATACCACCTACGTCATTATAATTCATTAATAACTTATAAGTAGAAGGCACAACGGAATAAGAAGGTATAATTTGCTCTTTTTCATCAGTAACGACATCTCTTGTTGCTGTACCTACCAATCTGTTCAACGTATCATAATTTAAATCAAAATTAAATGCCCCTCCCATGCCATTAGCATAAGGTATTGCCTGGTTTTTGATAGAGATAATATTGGAAAACTCATCATATTTATATACATTATTCAATAAAGATTTATTGGCAGGATCAAATAAATTATACGATTTTAATCTTCTGTTCTTTACATCGTAACCATAATTCTGATAGGTTCCGTTCCCATATTTTATGTTGGAACGTTGCTCATAGAAATTATAATTTATATCCTGAATATATGTTTCTCCGATATTATTATTTACAGATTTAAGATTACCACCACGATCATAATGATAAGAAACAATTTCATCATCCGGGTACTTAATTTTTGTAATACGGTTCCAGCTATCATAATTAAAATATGTTTTGAAATACATTTCCGGAATATGAAGACCTCGTACAGCTCTTAATTCGGAAAGTACTTCTCCCATTCTACCGTATGAGTATTTTGTCATTCCGGAGCCGTCTTCTTTTACCAACAGTTT
>DKLU01000068.1 GCA_002455915.1 Chryseobacterium sp. UBA6632 | reverse complement strand
CATAAACAAATTTTTCGGTGAGTTTTTTCCCTTTCTTATTTACAAAAAAATATGATTTATATTCTGTTTGCGGCTGGCGTATTTCTAAATAGCTTTTCAGCAAATTTGATAAATCTGCGGAAATGGGAATCATTCTTTGTTTATTTCCCTTCCCTATTATTTTTATTTCGTTTTCGTCTATATTTACATTCTCAAACATCATACCACAAAGCTCTCCTTTTCGAATTCCTGTTTGGTAGAGAACCTCAACAATACATTTTTCCAGCACATCTGTGATTTGAGTAAAAACCTTTTCTTCAAGCACTTGCATCTCGTCTGTAGACATAGGAACTTGCCTTTCCGGATAAAATTTTAATGATGAAATACTTTCAGCGGGAGAAACTTTTATTTCACCAATTTTCAAAAGGAAGAGATAAAAACTGCGAAGCGATGATAATTTTCTATTAATACTTCTTTTAGAAATATTATTTTCACTGAGTTCAACAATAAAGTTTCGGATGATTTTTTTATCTGCTTTAGAAATATCTTCTGAGGATTCTGTTTTAAGATAGAAATGAGAAAAATCTTCAAGATCTTTTTTATAGCTTGTAATGGTATGAGGAGAATACCTCTTTTCGAATTGTAAATATTCTAAAAATTTGTTCAGCATGTTATTTTTTTGAATATTATTTTGTGCTTGAATATTTTAACACAAAGAACACTAAGTTTTCTTTTTACTCCTATTTGTTTTTAAGGCTTACAAAGGCGCTCTGCTTAACAAAGATCTCGGTGAATTGGTATTATGTAGTAAATTATCACTTTAAATATCATCAATGTATAAAAACAAAAGTTCACTCTTCAAATATAACTATTTAAAAAGTGAACTTAGTATGTGTTTAAGAAAATTTTTCTTAAGCCTGTTCTTCTTTGCTAAGATTTCTTTGCTTGTGAGCAGCTTTCAATCTAGCTTGTCTTAAAGTTACTGAAGGCTTGATAAACGCTTGTCTAGCTCTTAATTGACGCACTGTACCCGTTTTATCAAATTTTCTTTTATATTTTTTTAATGCTCTGTCGATAGACTCTCCGTCTTTTACTGGAATTATTAACATATATTACATCTCATTTTGGATTGCAAAAATAAAACTTTTTTATTAAAACACAAAATTATTCTATGACAAATGCTAAAAAATTAAAAATGAGGATTTAAAATTGAATAAATTCTATACCAACCTATTCAATATTTTCATTACACTTGCGCAAAACACATGTAATGAAAAAGCAATATTTATTTATTGTTGCCATATTAGTATCACTATGCGGCAACCTTTTTTCACAAACGTATCAACTTTCAGGGAATCCTGTAAATACTACCGGCTGGAGCCTTGTCTCTTCCGCCATTGTAAGCGGTGATTTTATTCGGCTTACTGATAATCAAACTAATACCTCCGGAGGTATTAAACTGAATGCACCTATCAACCTTAAATACTGCAACAAATGGAAAGTAGAATTTGACTTCAGAATTGATGGTGCCGGAAATCCTACTTATGGAAAAGGAGACGGACTTGCCTTTTGGTATATTACGAATCCGCCGACTTCGTACATTTCAGGAGGGGGCTTAGGAATTCCAAATAATGCAGAAGGCCTTATGATAGGCTTTGATACTTATAATAATTACACAGAGTCATTAATGAGTAAAGTTCATATACTATATGGCACAAATAATGTGAGCTCCAATATAGAAATGAATAATACGACAGGAAGTACCTATCATTCTAATGATCTTTTATCTACCATTCCTTTTATTACCGGAAATTATCGTCATGTAGAAGTGAACGGAGAAATTGATCCTGCCAATGCAGCCAATTGGATTATTACCGTAAAAATAGATAACCAGCAGATCGTCAGCCAATCTTTTCAACCGTCAGGCGGAGCGGTAAATATGACACAGGGATATTTTGGTTTTTCAGCTTCAACAGGTGGTGCAACATCACGACATTCAATTAAAAATGCAAAAATTTATGTGGATAAAGTATCTCTTTTACAAAATACTATTACGGCAACAAAATGCGTAAATGCTTCTTCTAGCGCAACGGTAGACTTAACATCCTTTAATTCTCAATTGGTCAGCAATCCAGCCAATTATATCTTTACTTACTATATATTGGGAAGCTCAACACCTATAAGTAACCCCACTAATTTTCAATACTCAACAAATACAACAATAAAGGTCATCATAAAAGATCCTACTTCTACCCTATGTGACACTGAAGCTCAAATACAACTTAACACTACTACCCTTTCTCCTCCTACGATTACAAGTTCCTCAAATACTATCTGTTTTGGCGGAAACGTCACCTTAACATCAAGTCAAGCAACAGGAAACACTTGGTCTACAGGTGCTACAACGCCATCCATCACCGTGACAACGCCCGGAACGTATACAGTGACTAATACTAACGGTGGATGTACAAGTGCTCCGGCAAGCATCACGATTACTGCAGAAAGTAATCCTAATGTTCAAATTACAGGAAATACCGTCTTATGTGAATCTCCTACTCAATTAACAGCCTCTGCTTCTGGAACAGGAAATACTTACACTTGGTCGAATGGATCTACAGGAAATACAATCTCAGTTTCAACAGCGGGAACATATACAGTGACAGTGAAAACACCAGCAAACTGTGAATATCAAAAATCTATCACGGTGACACAGGGCGTGGTTCCAGTGGTGCAAAATTCGAGTTTAAGTCAATGTTCGAATTCTTCAACCGCGATATTTAATCTTACTTCTGCTCAAACTGCGATTAGTACGACTTCAGGTGTGACATTTGATTTTTATTTGAATCAAGCTGATGCAGTGGCGGGAAATTCAAACACAATTAATAATCCAACAACTTATACTTCTGGAAATACAACGATTTATGTAAGAGTAAAATCGGCGACATGTGCGAAAGTGGCGCAATTGCAATTAACGATTAATACAAATGCAGCTCCTACAATCACTGCTTCCGGGCCAGCCATCTGCAATGGTAATGGAGTAACTTTAACATCTAATGCATCAACAGGAAATGTATGGTCTACGGGAGCAACAACACAATCTATTACCGTTACGACTGCCGGAACCTACACTTTAACCAATAACAATGGTACATGTACAAGTAGTGCAGCGAGTTTCACGGTGGTAAACGGGGTTGACCCTAATCTTCAGATAACAGGAAATTTGACGTTCTGTGAAAATTCATCCACTATTCTCACTGCTACTGCCCAAGGAACCGGAAATACTTTTTCATGGTCGAACGGAACGACGGGCGCCACAGCAACCATAACATCTCCGGGAACGTATACAGTAACCGTAACAACGTCTTTAGGATGTCAATATCAAAAATCTGTAACGGTGACAATGGATCCTTTAATTGTTGTGAATATTGCCAATCCGGCGCAAATTACATGTACAAATCCTCAAATTATGTTGGATGCAACCTCATCGGTATACCAAGCAGGAGCAACTTATTTATGGACAGCTTCGGGAGGTGGAAATATTGTTTCAGGAGCCAATACTTTAACTCCGACTGTAAATAACGGAGGAACTTATACTTTAAAAATCACAAGTGCAACACCGAACGGATGTGTAAAACAAGCGAGTGTAAATGTTGTAAAAAATACTTCTCCACCCACCATAATTCTTACAAGCTCTAAAATGACCATCTGTAAAGGAGAATCTGCAATCATTACAGCATCCGGAGCGGTAAACTATGTTTGGGCAGGATTATCAGGCTCAGGAAACACACAGACTGTAACCCCATTAACGACCACAACCTATTCCGTAACAGGAACTGGGGCAAACGGTTGTATATCATCAGCCCCTACAACCATAACGATCAACGTTGTTCCAGAAATTACATCCATTTTACAGGATACTGAAATTTGTGAAGGACACAAAGCCAATTTAGATGCAGGAACCGCTCTATCTGGGCCGAGTTATACTTATTCTTGGAGTACAGGAGAAACTACACAGGTTATTCACCCGACCGCGGCAGGAACCTATTCTGTGACTATAAGTAATGGTTTCTGTTCTAAAACTTTCAGTGCAAAAGTTTCATACACTATTGTTCCTGAAATTTTAGAAATTGTTTACAATAATAATTCTTTAACGATTAAAGCTAAAAATAACAGCCCTCTTCCATTAGAATATTCAATTGACAATGGAGTGATATGGCAAGCTTCAAATGTATTTACTAATGTTTTAAAAAACACTCAATATCCTATAAGAGTAAGAAACAGAGGTATTTTATGTGATGCTTATACAGAATACTACACTTTTGTTCTATCAAATGCGATCACGCCCAATGGAGATGGAATAAATGATGTGCTTGATTTAACTCCATTAAGCAAATACAAAAATTTTACAGGAAGCATTTTTGACCGATACGGAAAGGAAATCTTCAAAGCGAGTGCTAAAAACACCATTTGGGACGGAAAATATATTGGAAGAGAAGCCCCAACAGGCACTTATTGGTATAAATTATCATGGGAAGACCCTGTTACCAAAAAGACAATCATGCTAAACGGCTGGGTATTATTGAAAAACAGAGATTAACTATTAAAAGTGTCGAGATTATTTTCGGCACTTTTTTATTGATATGAATTGAATTAAGCTCTCAGAAATAATTAATATCAAAAAAGCGACCATCAATATTAATCATAATTTAAACAAAAGTCTTATCTTTGCATTCACTTTATTTATGGGGTTGACTGGTTTCGACAGCAAGGTCAATGGGTAAGTAAGCATGCAGAGAACCGTAGCGCGATCTCTTTAATCCCTTGCTACAAAATTTTAACTGGCAACGAAGAGTTCGCTCTTGCAGCTTAATATCGAAGTATAGTAGATCAAGCGTTTCCCCGAAGACTTTAGTAAGGGAGCAAGATATTCCACAAATGCTCTGTTCTGCGGCGTTTGATCCTGGGATATAGGAATGCGGAAATAAGGTTTTAGACACTTTGGCTAAAACTCGAAAACCTCAGAAGATAAGCCGGAAGTTGGGTGTCTACTCTCTGCCTCCGGTCGAAAAATCAATAGTAGAATAAGCATGTAGAAAGCTTATGTATTGCTTGTTTGGACGAGGGTTCGAATCCCTCCAACTCCACCGGAATGAAAGGTTATGACACCTTTTAGCAACTAAAAACCCTTTATATCAATGATATAGAGGTTTTTTTAATGATCCTTTTTGTTACATAATATCTCATTAGATATTATGTTGGTGGTAACACTGGTGGTAACAAGAATAAATCTTATATTATGTCATAAATATTTTCCTCATTATTATCCATTTTATGTATTATATGTATATTTGATAAAACAAATAACCTTTAAATTAGTTATGCCGATTCCTGATTTTGATCACAATCACGTCATACCACCACACTTAGGAGATCCGTCAAATAGAAGTGATGTTTCTCCTTTTGAGTGTACAACATTTGAATTATGTCAAAAATTTAGTACATCAAAAGAAAGAATTGAGATTTTACAAAAATTTTTGGATTTTCGAAAAAGGACTGTTAATAGTGGTATAAAAGTGGGTTTCCAATGGTTAGATGGAAGTTTTTTAGAGAATATTGAAGAATCTGAGGGTAGGAATCCGAATGACTTAGATGTTGTCACCTTTTATGGTGGACTAACAATGAATGATCAATTTATGGCAAAGACGTTTTTTCCAGAATTCTTCAGCCCTAAAATGGCAAGAGAGAAATTTTTAGTAGATCATTATGCCATTGACTTTAATTTTGATCCCGACGTTACTATAGACCAAACAAGATATTGGTTACAGCTATTCACTCACAAGAGGAATGGAATTTGGAAGGGAATGTTGAAAATCCCTTTAAATACAGTGAAAGATGATGAAAATGCGTTAAACTATCTAAAGTCACTCTGATGAGTTTACACAATAGAATTCAATATTTAAATACGCAACTAATAGATTTAAAGCGACTGTTAGAAAAAGTTGGTGATCATCCATTAATGGCAGAAGGACTTAAAGAAAGAATTGAAATGATAGAGAATGAACTTAAATCGATTCCATTAGAATCATTTGAACCATCTCTTCAATTTCTGTTCAGTGGTGATGCGGTCTTAGGTTCACAAGGTATAAAATCAACTTTTTTAAGTAAGATCATGCCTCCACTCGAAGGTTTAGTAAAAACCCAATTAGCATTTAACAAATATGGAAAAGTTGGAAGGCGTGGAAGGGCAAGAAAAAGTTCCAATGCCGAATTATTTTTAACTGCCTTACCAAAAGGATCTTTCGGGATTGAACTATCACGATTAGATTTTGATGAGGAAGACTTGTATGATATAGTTGACACTTCTGATGCAATGAAAGATGTTATTACCCTGATTGCAAATACTACCGGGAGTGACCAATTATTTGAGAGTACAATCGAAACAACTCCAAAAAGAAACCTAAATAATCTTAAAAGGTTTTTACAGGAGGTTTCAAATGAAAGATCTATCTTAAAGATGGATAGTGGTAATGTACATATTGAATTATCAAAGGAAAAAATAGATAAGGCAGCTAGTAGAGTATCATTTGCACTTAAAGAGGATAATGAAATTTTTATTACCGGTACTTTTCGTGGAGTGCTATTAAATTCTAATAGATTCGATATTCTTGATGATGAGGGGCAACAAATTTCAGGATCAATAAGTCATGATCTTGATGAAGAACAATTGATCGAATATGATAAGAAATTTTTGAACAAATATTGTAGAATTCATTTACGAGTTTATAAGACAAAATTTAAAACATTGAATGAACGTACAGATTATGAATTGTTAGAAATTGTGGAGATTTAAAACATAAGAAACTTGTATCGCTGGACCTTAATGTCTTTTGTTATATTTGGGATATTTAAGATGAGCCTCACGGTATTTACATACCGTTCTTCTTGAAATTGGATATCCACTAGCATTTAAAATCTCGCATAGTAAGGTATCGGTATATCGATGTTTTGGATCTTCATTAACTATTAAATCAAGCATTATACTCGAAATTTCAAAAGCTGAATTACCATCTATACCACCTGAATGAAACAGTGATTTTAAGTCAATGAATTTATCAAGTAACTCTATTTTTACTGACTTACAAATACGTGATATAACAGATTTATCGATATCTGTAAGATCAGAAATATTTTGCAATGTCATTTGACGAAGATCCTTTTTGTTATTTGTTTGCAAATATTTTTTTTGCCATTTTAAAATTTCATTAATGGTTTTTTCAATATACTTATCGCTAATCATGATCTCCTCTAGTTTATAATACTTAATATCTTTCATATTTATGTCTACAATATGTTAAAAAAATGAAGATTAAAAATTCTTTTTTAGTTTTCCAAATATTAATGTTCTATCAAGTCCTGTATTTTTAAACCCTTCCAATATTGGTCTAATTCAGCCTTTTTTGATCTAAATCCATAAATCTTCAATTTGTGTGATCTTATATAAGCTCAAACCTGATTTTTCCGAAAACTCTTTTTTTGGAAAACTTCTAAATTCTTTTAGTTTTAAACCCTCTTTAAAAAACTTATATTTATCACCGAACATTGTTTCTGATACTGTTAATTCTTGAAGAAAAATAGTCTCAAAATAATCCCTCTTTTTTTTTACTTACATCATCAGATTTATTGATAACATTCCCACCACAAACAAATGATGTTCTACCGAATATTCAGAATCTATATTTGTCATTTATGTTTTTTTTTAAGATGTAAAACCTGATTATAAAAGCCACCAATAGTATACAACTTTCATCCTGTTATAGTACAGAAAATTGTGTGTATATTCCGTACACACAAATTCCACGGGTATAAAAGGTTATAATGCGTTTTAAAATTTAAAAACCCTTTACATTAAGAATATAGAGTGGGTTTTTAATTTAATTACTAGCTATTAGGCTTCACCAGATATAATAGATGTCATTGTAATATTGGTAGCAACATTAATTATGTCATTATTATAGTACAGACAATGGTTTATTTCATCATCGCTTAAATTAAGTCCATCTACCTTTTCCATTAAAAAGTTTAGTAATTTATGTCCTCTTACATATATTTCTTTTTTTGACCAGTGAAATTCTTTTGAAATTTCAATCTCGTTGTATGATCCAGTTTTATATCGGTTTTTTTTAACATCCCATCCATAGTTTTTTAATGATGAATTCTTACCATTTTTCAAGATTGTTAGATTTCCTAAAGAATTTATAACTACTTTTTGGGATAAAAGCCTTTCATTATCGCCAACAAAATGATTTACAATCTCATCAAGTTCCGTTGACCAATGACTTTCATAATCTCTAGGGATTACATGTTCTACTGATGTTGATTCATAATCACTCAAAGAAACCTTATCATTACTCTCTTTAAATTCTGTTTTTAATTTCTCATCATACTCGAACAAAAAATATTTTAAGTTGCCCCATCTATGAAATCCTACTACACCTCTTACATAAGTAAATAAAGATTTAAAACCATTGATCATGTCTTCATTATTAATTTTCTTCAGCAAATATTCGTTCATTTCTAACTCAATATCAAAAATAGATTTAGAGATATCTTTACTTGTATATAAATTTCTTGCCCATGTAGAAGTATTCCTTTCATCCATAACCCAGAGTCCTGGAACTCTATTTCTGAACATAATTTTTTCTAATACAATTAGCATATTTTGTTGGATGGAAGGATCGTTTATTTTATTGAAAATTGCAGTTAGAAAGATCTTAACATCCTTGCTACTATTCATAATTAAGATTTTCTGAACCATAATGTTTTTTGAAAAGTTGACATTATACCATATGGGTGCTGTATCAGATAAATTATGAATATATTGACTAATCTTACTAAATGTAACCGGTGATTCTTTCTTTTCTGTCTCATCTTCGTTAAATTTTTCAGATTTATTACAAAACATTTCGAAGATTTTTTCTTCTGCTAATTTTTCAGAGAAAACAGATTCTTTTGGTTTGCGATATAGTGAAAGGTGCGCTGACAAAAACTCATCTTCATCAAGAAAATGATCAGGATTTTGAGCGAGTGAATTATAAATCTTTCCCCATGCTGTGTTTATACTTGTCCTTAGAATAGTTTTATCAGAATCACTTTGAGCGAGTTTTTCATTAAGAAAAATTAATCTATTTTTTAATTTCTCTAGAACTGTTAATGGTTTACCTCGATTATTCATTGTTTCGAAGACTGCTTGTACGTCTAAGTCTTTTTCTATTTTTCGAATATCAAAAACAAGACATGTAGTCAGTTTTTTGAAAATTAATCTTCGTTCATCTTCGGTTAGATTTTCTAACTTTTCACGAAAAAAAGTTTTAGCATAACTCAAATTTTTAGAGTAAAGATTCGTTTGCGCTGTTGGTATTAAAATATTTTGATCTTCGAAGATAACTCTATATAAAAATTGATAATTTTTATCCGTTTCTTGATAGCCAAAACGTTCAACTCTACTATTTCCGGTTTCACTTTTGACATGTAGAAAAGTATCAACTAAAAGTTCTTTATTTTTATTTGAATACCCTGTCTCATATCTTAAGAGTTCGAATAGTAATATACTTATTGTGGTTAATCTCTGTTGTCCATCAACAACAAAAAAGAAATCATCATCAATCCATCTTTCATGTTCGATTGATTTTGTTTTTTCTAAAAAAATTGTTCCTGTATAATGTTTTTTTAATTCACCATTTATCTCTTGAATTTCATCCAGATCATCCCATAATTCAGTAAGTTGCTTATCTGTCCATGAATATCCACGTTGATAATCAGGAATTCTGAAAAAACCCAAATTAAAAACTTTAAATAAATTTATTGCCTGCATTGTTTATCAACTCTTTTATTTCACATTTAAATTTAAACCCATTTTTAATCCGTCAACTATATATTGATTTACTTCCGATATCTTCGATAAAAACCCAAAATCTTCAATTTGGGTGATTTTTTGTTTACTTAAACCTGATATTTTAGAAAACTCCGATTTTGAAATATTTTTATACTGCCTCAATTCTTTTAATCTTAAACCAAATTTGAAAGTTTCATATTCATGATCAAACATTGACTGATCAAGATTTAATTCAGTTAAAAATTGATCCTTTAAAACATTCCATTTTTCTCTCATACTATCATCTGGAACACTTAAAAGATTTCCATCAGCGAGATAAGCATACAGTAAATTATAATTTTTGTAATATGGAGTACGTATAACTTTGTCAAATGCAATATGTTGATAATTGGGATATACCCCAAAGTTTGTATTATAATCGAAATCATCAAAAATTGTAAGTTCTGCTTCAATCATAAATAACATTCTTTTTTGTTTATTATGATCCAAATTTTTGAGATAATCTATAAATTCATTTATTGAAAATTCTGAATTTAAATTCATATGAATTAACTGCTTTATTATACTTGATTATAAACATCATCCATCGTATGTGCAACAATCATCCTACTACCAATTGCCTTGAAATGTTCTTTACCACATTTTATTTTTCCGGTCTCGATTGGCTTCAATCCTTCGTCAAAAATTGTCCCTTTAGATTCTGTTACGAAATACAGTTTCTCTCCTTCGCCTTTGTTGTATAGAATTGCCCAATCGGGATTGTAATTTCCTAGTGGTGTCGCAATCTTGAACCAACCCGGTAATTTGGTGTACAAAATTACATTTTCGCTACCTTCAAACTCTCTAGCGAGATTTAATTCAACATCAGAGTCACATAAAGTATAATCAAATGCTGATTTGGAGGCTTCAACCATATATTTACTCAGATAACCAATTGCATCGGTTTTTTCTAATTCTTTTTGCTCGTAATAATCGTGATCACCAATTTTTTGGTATTTAATACCGTCAACAATAAATAATCTTTTTTGAATATTGATAACATCAATACACTTTTCGATAAAAGCTTGTGGATTGGTCTTAAAATATTTTAACACTCTTGCTTCTAATCCCTTTAGGATAAGTACAATTGTTTTTCTTGTAAGATCAGTTTCATTTTGAAGATACGTTATAATGTCTGGTAAATTTCTTACTTCGACCTCCAAATTTTCAACATAAGTTTTCAATTCACCATCTGTCTCAATACCACCTTTTCCAACAGCTAGTTTGCCTTTTACAAATTCTATTTTTGCCTGTTGATTTAAAACATTGTTGTTGATCGTCTTAATACAGTTCTCAATTAATTTTTCAGAATCAAATTCTACCTGATATACTGTTTTGTACTTTATAGTATCCCAAAGTTTTTTAAAGTCTTCCGATAGAAAAACTTCTTTGTTGATATTAATTTCAACTTTTTTATCATTGTCTTTGATTTCCAAAGAACCCGCAACTTGTTTTAAGATGTTATAAATCTGTTTTGAGACAGTTTCACTAAATTCCTGACCTAAGTCAACAGTTTCCTCTTTTAAGTGGATTTTTAAGCCGTCTTGAATCTTACCTTTTTTATCAATATATCCTAATTCAATAAAAGTTTGATAAATTTGAGAAGATGTTTCCTGTCCCAAATAAACGGGTTCATCATTTTCGTCAACGGAGGTAACTACGGTATTAAATGATTCTATAGCAAGATGACCAAACGTTATCCCTGTATCTTCAGTAAGTTCTTTTTGATATTCTTCCACAAAATCTTTAAAACTTTCATTAACAACCGTTGTTAAAATATTTACGTTTTCATCATAAACTCGATTTCCGGTTTGGTCAACAGAAATTCTCAATCCACGACCTATTTCCTGCCTTCTTCTTATTTCTGAGGCACCCATTTCTTTTAGTAAACAAATTTGAAAAACGTTTGGATTGTCCCACCCCTCTCGTAATGCAGTGTGGGAGAAAATAAAACGTACCGGTGAGTCAAAACTGAGTAGTTTTTCTTTTTCTGTCATGATCAGATGATAAGTATCCTCATCTGCTTTTACAGAACCTGAGGTATCTTTAAAGGCTTCAAATTTATCTTTTGAGTTAGACTTTTTCGATCTTTTATCGGTAGAAAAATATCCTTTGTGAACATCGGAAACATTGACTTCTAAATCTTGTACTTCTTTAAAAAGAGACAGTTTATACTTAGGTGACTGAATGATTCTATTATACTCTTCTTCAAAAATTTGAGCATATTCACCATTTAATTTATTACCCTCCTCATCATATTCTCGATATCTAGCTACCTTATCAATGAAAAATAAACTCAGAACTTTTATTCCTTTTGGGTTCAGTTTTACTTCCTTGTCGAGATGTTCCTGTATGGTTTTAGCAATCAACTTTCTCTTGATATCAGTATCATTTACACCACCTAATGTTTGACCGGATTGTAAAAACTGTCCATTAGAAAATTCAATAAACTCAGGATCTGTACTGATTTCACTCACATTAAATC
>DKLU01000293.1 GCA_002455915.1 Chryseobacterium sp. UBA6632 | reverse complement strand
GCTGCCCCCGCCGAAACCAACCGAAAATAGCGAGTGCGAAAAGCGGGAAATAGCTTCTTGAAAAAGAAATGAAGAGAAAAATTTTCAATAATAATTCAGAAAAAGCCTTTATTAAAGGTATGAAACACCAGTTTTAAAATTTATAATCTATAATATAAAATCAACCTTATTAATGATTATATTTGCAAAGTCAAATTTTGACGCATTCTAACGAAAAAAAGTTATTTAAAATAAAGATGAAATATAAAAGAATCCTTCTTAAACTGAGTGGTGAGGCCTTAATGGGTAACAGACAATACGGTATTGATACGGACAGGCTGCAGGAATATGCTACTGAAATCAAGAAAGTGGTAGAAAAAGGCTGTGAAGTTGCCATTGTAATTGGAGGAGGAAATATTTTCCGTGGTGTTGCAGGTGCTGCAAAAGGTATGGACCGAGTGCAGGGAGATTATATGGGAATGCTTGCTACAGTAATCAACGGAATGGCTTTGCAAGGCGCTTTGGAAGATGCAGGAGTGAAAACCAGACTTCAATCTGCTATTGAAATGGACAAAGTGGCGGAACCTTTCATCAAAAGAAGAGCGGTAAGACATCTTGAAAAAGGTAGAGTAGTGATCTTCGGAGCAGGAACAGGAAATCCTTACTTTACCACAGATACAGCGGCAACATTAAGAGCGATCGAAATTGATGCTGATGTGATCTTAAAAGGAACGAGAGTAGACGGTATCTACGACAGCGATCCTGAAAAAAATGCTGACGCGGTAAAATATAATTCTTTATCTTTCGACGAAGTTTATGCTAAAAACCTTAAAGTGATGGATATGACAGCATTTACGTTAAGCCACGAAAATAAATTGCCAATCATTGTTTTTGATATGAATAAAGATGGAAATTTAGAAAAAATTGTAGACGGAGAAAATGTTGGTACTTTAGTTGACTTATAAGTTAAGAGCCAAGTAAAAAGTAAAAAGAGCCAAGTGGAATAAAAACTACAAAGTTAATAAGTAAATGAACTTTTTACTTTTAACCTGTTTCTTTTTACTTGAATCATTTATAAATGTGTAATTTATCAAATTTTTATTATATAATGGAAGAATTAGATCTTATAGTAGAATCTGTACAGCAGGACATGGAAGCAGCTATTAAGCACTTGGATCATGCATTTCAAAGAATCAGAGCGGGGCGTGCGTCTACAGCAATGGTTCAGGATGTGATGGTAGAGTATTACGGGGCTCCGACTCCGCTTAATCAGGTGGCTAACGTTTCTGTACCGGATGCCATGACAATCTCTATTCAACCTTGGGACAGAACAGCGATCAACGCTATTGAAAAGGCAATTATTAACTCAAACTTAGGTTTTGCACCTTCTAACAACGGGGAAAATATTATCCTTAATGTACCGCCTTTAACAGAGGAAAGAAGACGCGAATTGGCAAAACAGGCTAAGGGTGAAACTGAGGATACAAAAATCGTTGTAAGAAACGCAAGACAAAATGGTTTGAAAGAACTTAAAAAGTTAGATGGTGTTTCTGAAGACCTTATTAAAGGGATTGAAGCAACTATTCAGGAGCTTACAGATAAATATGTGAAAGCCTGTGATGATCATCTTAAAGTAAAAGATGCTGAAATTATGAAAGTATAATTTTCAGTCTTGAAAATATAAAAGAGGTTTCCGCTTTGGGAACCTCTTTTTGTTTTATAAGCAAAGTACTTTGTCTTTTTTATCTTTATTTTTCAGGATGGTTTGGTAGGTTTTCATCAATTCTTGCACATCACATTTTCCTTCTTTATTCGGAACTGTTTCGGGATCTACATTTTTACCGGCTGATCTGATGATGAAATTTTTCTCTAAACACTGGATCGGATTATCGTTTTGCAGATAAATCCTTTGTTGATTGATACTGTCTTTTGTAATCGGTTTTTCAGGAGTTCCACCATCAAATTGCCATAATGTATCATCTTTAAAAATAAAAAATACCTTGTCGTTTTTCACATAATATTTTGTGACAGAAGAAAAATGACTATCCGAAAAAAAGTGTTTTACCATTTTCAGATCTTTATTTTCATAATAAAAATGTACGTCGCCTTTCAGTTCTTCACAATTATAATCAAATCCTGTAGAATCGAGTTCTTTAGCTAATAATTTATTATTTAAAATCGCAAATTCTTTCTTGATTTCATCGATGTTTTGAGGATTTTCGTTTGATTGGGTTGAATCATTTTTAACGGTCAAACTATCTTTTGAAGGTTTATTTTTAATAGCCGAGTTTGATTCTTTTTGGCATGAAATAACCAATGCGAGGCAAAGTGTTGTGATTACAATTTTCATATAATAAATTTGGTTGCCCAATAATACGAAAAAAATATACTTCAGATAAAGAAAAAAGCAGTTTCAAAACTGAAACTGCTATTATTTTTATTAAAATTAAACTGTCTATTTACAGTTTTCGTTATAATCGTAAATTACTTCATTTACAATAGATAATTTGTCTACGGTTGCATTTTTAATTTCATCTCTGATGAATTTTCCAAGACCTGTTCTTTGCTTTTCTTCATTTTTTAAAGAACCATATTCACCTTTTGTCATTTTTCCTTTGGTGAAAGGGCAATCTGCAATCGCTATTTTTACTTTTGCAGGCGTAAAATCTTCAACTTTTCCTCCTTTTTTTGAATAAACATAATTAGGATTGTTAATCAGCCTGTCAGATTCCTGCTTGGTAATAGCTTGCGAACTGTTGGATAGTAATGCCGTTGGATAACCGTATAATTTATATACTTTAATCTTACCTTCTGTTACCAATTCTGCAAATTGAGAGGTTCTTGTAAGGTTATTTAAGGCTTTAAAACCTGCGCCCAATCCTGTAGAGCTTTCAGAGCTGTTAAGTGCTTCTCTGGTATTGGTATATTTTATAGATTGAAAAACTCTTGGCGTATCACCTTCAAAAAGCATATATTCTTTAATATCATCGGCATCATACGTTTTGAATTTTATTCTGTTTTTCGTTTTATCGATGTCTGAAACTGCGGCAAATTTAACTTTTACCTGATTCTGCCACGGACTGGAATAACCACCATATAATTGTACAACCCCGTCTACTTTTTTTCCGGCTTTATCGATGATATAACCATATTTTTCACCATTGTATGTTTCAGTTTCTTCCTGAGCATAAGCATTGAAAGAAGCGAGGCTTAATAAACCCACGAGTAAAAATTTCTTCATGTTATTAATTTTAAAATTCGAACAAAGATAATTTTTTATCCTTAATTAAAGATTAAATAAATAAAATTAATATACCATAAAAAAAGATCCAGAAAACTCTGAATCTTTTACTATTATTTCGAAATTTTTAATTAAATAATTATTGA
>DKLU01000294.1 GCA_002455915.1 Chryseobacterium sp. UBA6632 | reverse complement strand
AACTTTGTTTATTCTTTTTTTAACATTAAGATTTTATAAGGATTTAAGATTAATTAAGGAAACATTTTTGATGTTTTTTAGCGGAATGCTTATTATTTGACGAAGTCAAATTCCTTAAAAAACTCTTTTTAAGTTTGTAAATTTCTAAACTTCTTAATGTTTAAATGAATTAAGTATAGAATTAATCTTCAATAACTTTGATTCCTGACGGATTTATTTTTGAAACATACACAAAGCTTTCAATGTTGATTTCATCATAAGCAGATTTCATCATTTTAGCAATATTCTGTGCAGTTTCTTCTTTTTCAGATAACATAAAAATAGATGGCCCCGAACCCGAAATTCCGCCTCCTAATGCTCCCAATTCCAAGCTTTTTTCTTTGACTTCATTAAATTTCGGAATCAAAATACTTCGGACAGGCTCTACAATCACGTCATTTAAACTTCTGCCAATCAATCCAAAATCATTTTTCTGAATTCCGGCTACCAATCCGCCGATGTTTCCCCATTGTTCTATCGCATCCTTTAACAGTAGAGTTTTCTTTAAAATCTGTCTTGCATCAGAAGTTTTTACCTCAACCTGCGGATGAACTGCTGTCACCCATAAATCAGGAGAATTCAAAGGAATAATATCAACAGGATCAGAAGATTTAACTAAAGTTATTCCACCATAGATGCAGGGCGCAATATTATCCGAATGTTTCACTCCTGAAGCTAATTCTTCTCCAAACATTGCGAAATAAACCAATTCTTCTTTAGATAAAATGTTGCCTAATAATTCATTAGCTCCAACTGCTGTTCCGGCTGCACTTGCTGCACTCGAACCCAATCCGCTTCCGGGTTTTATTTTCTTATTAATAATGACTTCAAAACCATTTTTCAAATTTAAATGCTCCTGAATTTTCATTAATACAACTCCGGCAACATTTTGTGATGGCTCTTCGGGCAATCCGAAACCGTCTGTATGTTTTATAATAATTTCTGGGGTTTCTAATAGTCTCAACTCCATTTCATCAAACGGTTCATGAATGGCCATTCCCAAAATATCGAATCCACAAACCAAATTGGCGACGGTTGCCGGAACTTGTAATTTTATTTTTTTCATAATTAAAATTTTAAACTGAACGAACAATATCTGCGAAAACTCCACTTGCCGTAACTTCTGCACCGGCACCGGCTCCTTTCACAACCAAAGGCTGTTCAGAATATCTCGATGTTTTAAAAATCACGATATTATCTTTTCCATATAAATGATAAAGATCGCTTTCAGGAGCAATATGCTGTAAACCGACTTTAGCTTTTCCTTCATTAAATTCAGCAACATATTTTAAAATTTTTCCATCCTTTTTGGCATTATCCAGTAAATTTTTAAAATGACTTTCATATTTCAAAAGAGCGTTGTAAAAATCTTCTACGTTGCCTTTCATACATTCTTCAGGAAGAAAACTTTCATTTTCAATTTCATTAAATTCCAATGAATAACCTGCTTCTCTTGCGAGAATTAAAATTTTTCTTGCAACATCTGTTCCGGCTAAGTCCAATCTTGGATCAGGTTCTGTATAGCCTTCTTTTTGTGCCTGAAGAACAACTTCCGAAAAGGTTTGTTTGCTATCGTAATTATTAAAAACAAAATTTAAAGTTCCACTCAAAACTGCTTGAATAGACGTAATTTTATCACCACTTCTCATCAGATCATTAATGGTCCCGATGATGGGAAGTCCAGCTCCTACGTTTGTTTCAAAGAAAAATTTGCAGCTATGATTTCGGGCAACTGACTTTAAATTTTTATAATTCTCAAAATCTGAAGAGGCCGCAATTTTATTACACGCGACAATATTTACACTCTTTTTTAATAGTTTTTCATAGATATTTGGAATATCTGAACTGGCGGTTACATCCACGAAAACAGAATTTCTTAAGTTTCTTGAAATAATTTCCTGAGCAAACTTTTCCACAGAAGCATCTTCACCATTTTTATTAAAATTTTCCAATTCATTTTCTGAAATTCCTTTATCTGAGAAAATCATTTTCCGACTGTTGGAAAGTCCTGCAATTCTTAAATTAATTAAAAGATTTTCTTTAAGATATTCGTTCTGATCGTAGATTTGCTGAATTAATTTCATTCCCACATTTCCTGTTCCGCAGATATAAAGATGAACCTGTTTTATTTCAGATTCAAAAAATTCTTCATGTAAAATATTCGCTGCTTTTTTTGTGTCTTTTTCTGAAATCACAATGCTGATATTTTTCTCCGAAGAACCTTGCGCAATGGCTCTGATATTAATTCCGTTATTTCCCAGACAACCGAACATTTTTGCACTTACACCGCTTCTGCTTTTCATATTTTCTCCAACCAAGGCAACAATGGAAAGATTTTTTTCAATTTTTACAGGTTCGACTCTTTTTAGTTTTAAATCATCTTCAAAAACAAAATCAATAGTATTTTTTGCATTAAAAACATCTTTTTCATGAATAGCAACTGTGATAGAATGTTCTGATGAACTTTGAGTGATGAGAATAACATTCACCTTTTCATTGCTTAAACATTGAAATAATTTTGCCGAAAATCCGGGAATTCCAATCATTCCACTTCCTTCTAAAGTTAGTAAAGCGATATTGCTCATATTCGAAATTCCAACAGCAATCTGTTGATTTTCAAAATTTTGCTTTTCTAATTGATGAGAAATTAATGTTCCGAATGCTTCTGGTTCAAAAGTATTTTTAATTTTTAAATCAATATTTTTAACCATTACTGGTTGAAGGGTAGGCGGGTACAAAACTTTTGCTCCGAAATGCGAAAGTTCCATGGCTTCGGAATATGAAATTTCGGCAATGGGTTTTGTATTGGAAACCAATCGTGGATCGGAAGTCATCATTCCACTTACGTCTGTCCAAATCTGAAGTTCATCGGCATTGATGGCAGAAGCGATAATCGAAGCTGTAAAATCGGAACCACCTCGTCCTAAAGTTGTAGGATTTCCTTGATCATCTCTAGCTATAAAACCTGGAGCAATAATAATCTGATGTTTGTTTTCATTTAAATATTTTCTGAAATTTTGCTCGGTACGTTCAAAATTTACTTTTGCATTTGTAAAATTACTGTTGGTTATAATTTGTTCTGAAGAATTCATCCAATGAGCATCTAAACCTTCAAATTTCAGTTTGGCTGCAATGATATTAGAGGAAAGAAATTCTCCATAAGAGGTTATTTTATCTTTTATTCTGTCAGTAAATTCTCCAAGTACAAAAATTCCGTTGCAGATGTCTTCGATGTCATTGAAATGTTTTTTTACGAAACTTAACCATGAACTTTGCTCTAAAACGGGGATTAATTCTTTAACAACATTTAAATGTTTTTCTTCAAGATTTTTAATGATCTGAGTATAATTTTCATCTTTTTGAGAAGCACTTTCTGCCCCTTTTATGAGTTGATCTGTAACTCCGTGAAGTGCTGAAACTACAACGATTATTTTGCTTTCAGATGCTTCTTTTTTTATGATATTTTCAACAAGCAATATATTTTGAGCGTTGGCGACCGAAGTTCCGCCAAATTTTAAAACTTTCATTATGTAAAATTTTAGTGATAGAAAATTGAAATTTTTACTCTTTAGAAAAAAGAGTACGCAAGCGTATAATGATATGTGAAAATAGACCCCGTTATGGGGTAATCGTAGTTGTTGTAGCAATAATAGAAACAAAATTTCCTTCCGAAATAGAGAAATTCGGAGTTGAAATTTTAGATATGTTTCTTAAAAAATTCATTGTTACAGAACAAATGTACAAATTATTTTGAAATGACAATTTTTTTAAGAAAGAAATATTTTTATCATTTTCGTGTGATTTATTTAAATATTGTATCTTTATAAGATAAACTAAATCAGATTACTATGAAACAACTCAGAAAATTAAACAGAACTCATTTAAAACAAATTAGTGGGGGAGCAGTTCCTCCGATATCTCATTGTAATGGTTGTCCAACAGGTGCTTTTGGCCCTAATGATTCATATTCCTGCGATGCCTATTGGGCTCTTCCGGAGTTTTGCAGAAACTGTGTTCTTGTTAATATGGAGTGTTTTGTTCCTATTACCATTGATTTTTAACGAAACTAAAACAATTATGAAAAATTTAAAAAAAACTTTCAAGAGAAGAGAAAACAAAAATCCAAGGTGGCTTTACGCAAGTTCAGATAGATGCCTGCGGTGGTGAAGCTTATGTATGTTTTCGTGGAGGTGGAGCTTGGGGATGCTGGCGAAATCCCGGAGGAACCTGTTATGCACCTATGATTTAACTTAAAAAGAAAAAAGCACTGTAAAAACAGTGCTTTTAGTTTATTTTATACTTTTTGATAGATCAAGCATGGCCTCGATTGGCTTTAATGCTCTTAATCTCAATTCTTCGTCGATCAGAATTTCCGGAAGTTCGTATTTCATACATAAATACAACTTTTCCATTGTATTACGTTTCATG
>DKLU01000347.1:14524-14795 GCA_002455915.1 Chryseobacterium sp. UBA6632 | reverse complement strand
CATTTTATATCAAAATTGATGTTTTTGATCATTATTTTTAAAAAAAATATTAAAATATTTTATGTTTTTTCTTATCATAAATTTAATGAAAAGAAAGATTTATTTTTTTTTGAGTTAAAGTTTTATTTTTTAATGATTTATAAAAATTATATCATGTTTTTTATGATAATCTTATCATTAAATTTATGGTATAGTTGTCATTAAAAATAGATAAGTAAGTGGTTGATAAACAGTAGATAGTTTGCAATTTATTTTTTTATTCAACTGAATT
>DKLU01000347.1:0-14378 GCA_002455915.1 Chryseobacterium sp. UBA6632 | reverse complement strand
TTTTTTTATTCAACTGAATTTTTATATTTGTCATGTTACATGATGCTTTCTTCACGCGAAACGGCGGTTGATTATATGATGCCTTAAGGACTTCACCATATTTTTGCGTCGGGACATCATTACGGATCCGAACCTTGGGGAGATTATCAAGGTGGAAGACCTGACTGGTCGCCGGTTTATTATCATAAAGCAGATGCCAACGGAATTGGGTTTGACAGAACGAAAACGGGAAGTGATGCCGTTTCGCAATATTTTTCTCCATTAAATAATATCTATGGAAATATAGAAACCTGTCCGGAAAATTTGATCTTATGGTTTCATCATGTTCCGTGGAATTATAAAATGAAAAATGGAAAGACATTGTGGGAAGAATTGGCTTTCAAATATGATATGGGCGTTCAGAACGTTCGTGAATATCAGAAGACTTGGGATAAAATGGAAAAGTATGTTGATGCGGAAAGGTTTAGGTCGGTTCAGTCTAAATTAAAAATTTAGGTGAAGGATGCCGTTTGGTGGAAAAATGCATGTTTATTGTATTTTCAGATGTTTTCAAAAATGCCGATTCCTTATGATATTGAAAGACCTGTTCATGAATTGGAAGATATGAAGAAGATAAAACTGGATCTTAAGCATCATAATTAATCTACAAGAAGGTAATCATCTTTGCACAAATTTGTACAGATCATGAAGGTTTTATACTCTCGCAGATTTGGTAGATAACGCAGATTTTTTTTAAGTCTCACAATAAGAACAAACAGAACAATTCGTTAAAATTTGAGCATTCATGGCATACAGATCATATCATCTGTGAAAATCGGCTCGATCTCAAAACTTAGGGAGAAAGTAGATAAACTTTTTATTGTCTTTTATAAATGGAATGGCTTTGTGAAACTTAAAAAAATTGATAGTCAAAAAAAAACTTTGTTGGCTCTGTGTTCAAATATTTAAGCTGAGTTAAGTATTGCTATCATTTGCTGAGTGAAACGCCGTCGCGACCGAAAATTGGTGTAATGATATGTAAGGCCGATAGCGTTAAAGAGAAAATAAAGAATTGTTTCAGTCTTTTTTCTAATACTATGCTTAGATCCCTACAGGGATGACAAACTTGATGGATACGAACTTTTTGCTTACTTCCCAATTTTTGTAACTGATCCTGAAAATCTTTATGATCTGTGGGAAATAAAAGCATTATCAATTAAAAAAATTAAGGCAACTCATTCTCCGTGATTTAAAGAAAGAAGAGTTGCCTCAATACTAACTGTACGTAAAATTTTAGTTCCGATATAAATACGGAAATATATGAATCTCTTAATTTTAGTTAAGAGTAACTATTTTGTTAAAAACATTTCCCATTTCTTCAACGCTGATGATGTATTTATCAGCCGTTTTAGGGTTTAAGTCAAAACTCATTTCCAACTCTCCGTTTTCCGGACTTTTTGTTGCTGTGTAATAAGAGTTTCCTGCAAAATCAGATACGGAAATCGTTGCTTTACTTTTCAGATTGGAAAGGTGAAGTTTTGCTACATTCCCTGAAACCGTATATTCCGGTTTGTTGATTTCTGAAAAAGGCGTTTTTTCTATTTCCAGCGTATTGTTATTGCTGATTTTTATTTTATATTTTTCGATTTTCTGATCAGATTCTGCTACCAGATAATAAGTTCCGGAATTCAGATCTTTCAAATCATACGACTTTGCCACATGATTTTCTGTACCTATTTTTTCAGAAAATAATTCTCCATAAGTGTCGTTGTAAACGACTAAAGAAATGTTTTTCGCATTAAGTACTTCAAAATTTACAGTTTTTTCGTTTGCCGTTCCGAAAGAAAGAGAAAAATCTTTGTCTTTGCTCATGGCAGTTGCCGAGATGCTTAAAAATCCTACAAAGAAAGCTGATTTTAATATTTTATTCATAATGACAATTTTTTATCTGTTATTGATACTGCAAATTTAGAACAGTCAATGATCTTAATCTACAATACAATTTTCATATTTATGTTCTATTTTACCCTAACAATTGTTTTATTTTAAATTAATTGTTAATTTTGTACATGAATTTATTAATTTAGTTATGAAACATTCAAATCCAGCCTTTGAAGCGATAAAACCGAATATAGGAAGCAGTTTTACGAGTTTAAAATTTCTTAAAAATGACAATATAAAGTCTCACGTATGGCATTATCATCCCGAAGTGGAACTTATTTTCGTATGTGGAGGTTCAGGAAAAAGGCAAATCGGTAGTAATATTTCCTACTTTACAGATGGCGATCTAGTGATGATGGGAAGTAATCTTCCACATTGTGGGATGACGAATGAAAACACGAATAACGATTATGAAATGGTGATTCAGTTTAAGCCTGATTTTCTGGGGGAAGGGATTTGGGAACTTCCTGAAATGCATAGAATTGCCAATTTGCTGGAAAAGGCAAAAGCGGGTATTGTTTTCAGCGAAAATATCAAAAAATCAATCGGAAAAAAGATTGTAGAAATGCACGAATCTTCCTCTTTAGATAGGTTAGTAAAATTCATAGAAATTCTTGATGCATTGGCTTATACACAGGATTACAGGATTTTGAATGCCGGAAAATATTACCTTCAGACGCAGGTGGAAGATAATGAGAGGATTAACCTGATTTTTAATTATGTAAAAGACCATTTTAAAGAACAGATCACGCTGGATGAAGTGGCAGATCTTGCAAATATGAAGGTGCCCTCTTTCTGCCGTTATTTCAAAAAAATTACCAATAAAACATTTACCCAGTTTGTGAATGAATATCGAATTACACATTCCTTGAAACTGCTTGCTGAAAAGCCATTGAGCATCACAGAGGTTTGTTTTGAATCGGGTTTTAATAATTTCAGTTATTTCAACAAAACGTTTAAAGAATATATGAAGAAAAACCCTTCTCAGTACAGAAAAGAGTTTAATTTTTTTATTGAATAGAGTTATTTAGTTCAAAAAAATCTTTCCGTTTTCTGTATCGGTAAAAGGCTGATCTTCTACGATAAAAGCGGAAAAATAATGATATGCTCTTCGAAATAAAGAGTCTTTATCTTCTGTTACCATGAACAATCCATCAATTATATGACTTCCGTCTTCTGTAATTCTTGTGAAGTGAAGGAGGTCTTTTTCCAGATATAGAGTAACTTCTGTGTACACCCATTTGCTGCCTTCGATGTTCTGAAAAGTGACAATTTCTCTTTGGCTAAAGGAAAATAAAACTCCTGTTTGCTCGTCGATAAGGTATACTGTATCTCCTTCGATCTTTTTTGTAATCGGGAATTTGTAGGTGAAATGTAATAGGTTTTTGTGTTTCATTTTTTATGTTTTATTTTTTTTGCAGATTTACAAAAAGGATGGAAAAAGCATTTTTCATTTTAGTAAACTTCTAGTTTTCCTGTTGTTAAAGAACGGTGAAGTTGCAATCCATAAAATTTTTTCTTTCCCTTTATCCGTATATAAAAGCAGGAAATATATCTCCTGGTTTTGTAAATGTTTTACTTTCTGATGATTTCAAAATCTTTAGAACCTTTTGGTTTGTGAAGTTTTAATGCCCAACTTGTGACTCTACCTTTTGGAGTTTTGCTCATTAATGCAGACCAACTTCTATATTTTCCATCAGGAATTTCTAAAGAAACTAATCTTCCATTTGCATATAATTTCATTATGTAATTATTAAACGGTTGCATATTATTAACACACAATTTTAACATCTTTGATCTATTTTCTTCATAATCAATTCGAGATTGTTCAGCTGTTGTATATGTACAGATATCCAGTTCATAGTTTTTATTTTTGCCAAGATTTAAGTATTCATCAATCTTTCCTTCATTTAACATCTTGCTGAATTCATTATATTTCGTTAAAACTTCTTTTTCTAAATCCTTTTTATCCATTTTAGATAAATCTTCGCTTTCACTCCAACCTTTTAACTTATAAGGTAAATCTTTTATATCAAGTTCCCATTCCTGTTCCCAGTATGGAACTTGTGAAGGGGGATGGACAATTTTTAACTCACTGCTTCCATAATCAATTTCATTAGTGTAACCCAAAGGAACATTTGGATCTTTATTCAGTTTTACAAAAAATACGTGCCAACGACTATCTTCTCTTGTGTAAATATCTCTTGGATCTAATAATCCTTTTTTAGAAAACATATCTTTTACTGTAGGCAAATATCTTATTTTAAGCTTATGCTTACCGTTTTCCAAAAGATATGGATTAAGTTCTGTCGTATTACTTATATTATCTTCATAAAAACGATCAATAAGAATATCATCTAAATATAGTTCGTAGGGAGTTAGTGCATTTACATTAACTGCGTAAGTAATTCTTTTTTCAGCGGGTATTTTGTTTACGATTTCAAATGCCTTTTTATTGACACTTTGTGATTTATTCTCCTGACAGCTAATTAATAAAACTAATAAGAGTAAATAAAATCTATTTTTTCTCATAGGTGTTTTTTGAAGATTACTTTCTGATGATTTCAAAATCTTTAGAACCTTTGGGTTTATGGAGTTTTATACCCCAACCACTAATTCCTCCTTTATCACTTTTGCTTATCAAAGCTGACCATCTTCGATATTTTCCATTAGGTATTTCTAAAGAAACCAATCTATTATCAGCGTATAATACCATTTCAAAATTTTCTAAGGGAAGCATATGATCTTTAGCTCTTAATAAATCATCTTTTCTTTCCTGAGACGTATAATATTCTAAATCTTCACCATAGGTAGCAACAATTACTTCTTCATCTTTTTTTATTCCTAATTTTAGATAATCATCAACTTTTCCTTCATTCAATAAATTTCTTTGTCTTTCAAAAAAAGCAACCACCTCTTTTTTTAATTGATCTTTATCCATTTTAGATAAATCTTCACTTTCACTCCAACCTTTCAATTTATAGGGTAAATCTTTTATGTCTAATTCCCATTCCTGCTCCCAATATGGAACTTGTGAAGGGGGAGCGACAATTTTTAATTCACTACTCCCATAATCAATCTCGTTTGTATAGCCTAAAGGCACATTAGGGTCCTTATTCAGTTTTACAAAAAACACATGCCAGCGACTGTCTTCCCTCGTGTAAATATCTCTTGGATCTAATAATCCTTTCTTAGAAAACATATCTTTTACTGTAGGCAGATATCTTATTTTAAGTTTGTGTTTTCCGTTTTCTAAAAGATAAGGATTAAGCTCTGTTGTATTGTTCATATTATCCTCATAAAAGTAATCGATTAATATATCATCTAAATAAAGTTCATAAGGTGTTAGTGCATTCACATGAACTGCGTAAGTAATTCTCTTTTCGGAGGGTATTTTGTTTACTATTTCCATTGCTTTTGTGTTGTTTGCTTGTTCTTTCTTTTGACAATTGATTAATGAAGTTATCAAGAGTAAATAAAATGTGATGCTTTTCATGTTTCTAAGTAGACTTATTTTTTAATGAACTTAATCTAATATTCCATAATAAAATTGAGATATTAATTGCTAAGAAAGCTGAAATAATTATGGAATCCTCTGTACGGTTAGTTAAGTAATTTCTTATTGAAAATAACAAAATAGCTATAGGAATAGATGTGAAAAAAGAAGCAACAATTGTTTGAAATTTAATAACTGAATTAAAATGTAATTTTTCTACATTATACTTAATATCTATTAAAAATACTATAAGTAGAATTCCACAAGGAAGAAGGAATTTTAAATTTGTTATAATCATTTTATTTAATCCTAAAAACATTAGAATTATATCATACATGGGTTGTAATATATTAGTAAACCGATTATTGAAAAAAAAATTAGTAATGATATGAATGATAACCAATCAGCTTTTTGTTTGCTGACCTGCTGTTTTTTCATATCCGCTATATAGTTAATGTAAATCTTTTTAAGATTATTAATTTTTCCGTTCCCTTTTTGTTTTATAGCTCTGCAAATAAAATAAATACAAGCTAATTCTAACTGGAAAAAATTGAAAATTATTAATTTCTCAATATCTTTTATAATATTCCTGCTAATGGTAAATGAGAAGTTTAAATATGAATATTGAATTATGTAAATAACAATAAATATTTGAAATAGTAGAGGGTAATTATTGTTTAAATAATTACCTATTCTACTAGATATTTGAACAAGCTTTACCATGCTTTCAGTTCATTACTTCCTTCCGGCATGTATAAAAAAAGAGGATCCCCACTTTTATACTCTTTTCCACTAGGGGTCTGCCCAGTAACATACAACATTGGCTCATGGTTTTTTTGCCAAAGTGCTACAATTTTATCATTTGCGTAATATTGTATATAATAATCTTTTATTGGTAAAAGTTTTCTATCTGCTAATCCTTTTTCAACCATACCAAATTGATTCTTTGATTCTTTTTTTTTAATTTCTTCAACAGAAGTATAAGTAGCATTATAAACTAAACCGGAATTATGAATCAACAATTCATTATATTTTATAAAATCATATTGCTCACAAATATTCCTTACTTCTTCATATTTCTTAACTACTTTTTGTTCAATACTTGGAATGTTTTTCAGATTTTGAGAATGATTTAATTCTTTAGCATAATCAAAAGGTACAGTAGCATCAAATACTATTGTATGCTCATAATATGGTAATTTTTTCTCTTCAAGACCTTCTGGTAAGGTAAACTCCGCAATTTTTTTATAATCTTTTAATCCACTATCTTTATTAGGTGCATTATAAATAGTGATTTTTGCATGAGCGTATTTAGTGATATAAGGATCTCCTTCCTTAGGATATATTTTTATAATAGCTGTCTGTTTCCCACTTTTTGATATCATTACATTTAGTGGTAACATTATGCTCGTTCCTGTATTTTCAGTTAATCTATAATCTAAATTATCTTCCATTTCTACAATAAGTTTGCAGCCTTGTTTATTCATTTGCATTGAATATACGGGGGTTGTATTGTAACTATGAACCAGTTTTAAGATTTCTTCTGTAATTTTTTCCATTGTTAATTCTTTATTTTGTCCTTTGCATGATGTCATTAATAATAATATTAAGACAGATAATAAATTGTTAATTTTTGTTTTCATTATCATTTTTTTTATTTGCTTCTATAATATATAATCTTCCCTTTAATAAGTCAGGCTTGGGCTCTATCAGTTCATAAGATTTATCTTCAAAACCAATTTCACTCCTCCAAATTTTTGCTTTTGCAGTCACAAAAACAACCATTCCTCCAAAACCTAACGAAGGCTCAAAATACATTCCGTCTGTATTGGCTCCATATTTACTTGAAATGACAATTGAAGTTTCTCCTTTTGCCGAGGCTTCAAAGCCTGTTTCAATCTCACTTGTCGTGTGGCTTCCAAAGTTTAACGCCGGTACATCTGAGCTTGCTCTTACTCCCAGTTCTGCACCAAAACCAACAGTCGTTGCTACATTTATAGGTTCTGTTCCAGTAGTTGCACCAAATAGAAAGGTAAAACTCATATCAATTTGACCAAAAGCATATAAATTAAACCAAATTTCAGCACCAACAGAATTTACTGCAGTTCTTATGGCTAGAATAATGGGTTTTGCAGGAGGTATAAATTCTGCATATGCTATTAAATCAATTTTACCAGTACCTTTTATTAAAGGGGTAAGTCCTACAGCCAATTTTCCTTGGAGTTCAATTTTCTTACTTATTTTACTATAATCAAATTTCCAACCTCCTTCCACTGAAATTACAGGATAGTCTAACTGAAATGTGAAAGGAGACCTGACTAAAAAGCCAGGTAGAGAACTTGCTATCTGCCTAGCCATTCCTTGCCTAGCACTTGTGATACCACATAAACTGTCTAAAACTTCTTTAATTTTAATTAAAATTTTCAGAAGTTTTTCTATTTTTTCTTCATAACTAACTCCAATAGATTTTTCTACAGACCCTGTTGTTGCTTTTATTGTTAGTTCAAAAGAAACTTCTCTATTTAGCCACCTTCTATTTTGCCCTGCATCAACACCTCTTTGTTGATGTGAATTCTGAGCTGGCCCTGCTGGCATATTGGTATGTGAATATACATTAGGTGTAGAAGAGCCTAATTTTAAACTCATTGTCCATTCTATGTCCGGATATACATTTATTTTAGCTATCTGATTAGGATAGCGACAAGTTGATATTGGGATAAAATATGTTTGAGCTAATTTATCATTCAAGAAGAAATAATTAAATAACCAAAAATCATTTTTTACTTTATTTATCATACTAGATGAAGAATATATCTGAACTTTTTCAAGTACAGTTTTATTATAAACATATCGAGGCATTATGATCATTTTATTATCATCCTCAAATTTGTAGTCTATGCCTAATTGCCAACCTTGTACATTACTTACATCTTTTGAAAGTCCTTTTTCATAGTCAGCAGAAACATCATAATCTGTTGAGTTTTCTTTGGTAACTAAAATTTTTGCGTTTTTAAGTTGCTCCTCGTGAGTTTCATCCTTTTTTGCTGAATAAATTTCAGTTTTTGTTTTAGGATCATATACTTTCTTTGCTGAATATACTTTATGAACCTGAAAAATGTTACTAATACTATCGCTATGTTTTTTACCTGATTCGAGTAGTAAGCCTTGACAAAAAACTTGTTTTGTTGTAAGATTATCTAATGTTATTGAGATGTTTTTTCTTGTATCTCCGGCAATAATTCCAAATATTTGAGTAGTATTATCTATAGGTTTTTCTGTGTTATTTTCATTGAATATAAAAAGTTCATCTCGTTTATCATCATCGTCATCTTTTATTATAATCTTAGAATATCCACAAGGATCATTTTCTTTATGAAGATATTTAATATCCCCAATATACTTTATCATATTGGTTTTCTCAATCTCGATTCTGCGATAGATCATTTCCATGGTGTCAAACCTCACTTCAATGAAAGGTTGCATAGGCAGATCTTCCCATTGATCTTTCTCTGCATTGAATTTTCTCCATTGCTGAAAATCTGTATAGGTATTGTAAGTTCCGGAAACTAACATCTCTTTTAATCTTGAATTGAAATCATAAGGATCATCAGAGTCAGGATTTTGGGCTACCGAAAAATCACGGTTTGTAATATAGGCGTGTAGTTTTATATAATATTTTTGAGATTGGTTAGGCTTTTCATGAGTGCCCATATCTCGCCATTCAGGATTTATAAATACATTAAATTCTTTGTACGAATTATAAGATGTTGCGTCTATGGTTTCCGTAAAACTGTCAACAATCACTTCTTCATTGCCTTCATTCACAAAGAAAACTTCGCCGCGTACAGTACAGGTTTTGCTATTATCTTCCAGCTGTTTTCTAAAGTCGGGTAATAAATGATTGCTGATATTAAGCTTGGCGTTCATCCCATAGAGATGAAGTTTACTGTCGTAACTAGGCGGTATGTCGGCTTCATTCATAGAAGGCGGTTGTATGTAAGCATATCGTATATGTGGTGCTTTTACATACACCAGCCTCAGGTATTTTCTTGGTATATCTTTCTCAGGAAATTTTGAAAAAGGCATCAGCAGATACACGTTTCCTGCGGTAAGATCACCTGATATAATACCGAGATTGAACTGAATCGCATTCCCCGTAAAAGAATACAGAATATGCGGCTGTATTTTCTCTAGGGTTTCAGCGTTTCCATGTGTTGTATTAAGTTTATTTTCTTTATTGTATTCTGCAAGCACTCTGTCCCATACAATTTCTTCCACCACAATCCAGTGTACGGTGGGAAATTGTTTACTGTACAGCATTTCTCTGCTCAGGCAGTCTTTGTCGATATAAGCTTCAATTTCAGCATTTGTATTCGACATTTCATAATAAGTAATTCCTCCTTTCTCAAATTGGGTATATGATTTTGAAGGTTTGGTCTTTACATTAATAATACCTTTATGCATAATACCTTATATTTCAGATTTATTTTGTGGCTTTTTTTCAAAATTTTTCATGTTTATTACGGGTAAAACATGCGAAAGAAGGTCTTCATCGGCATTATTAAAGTTCTGTTTCGTAGGCTCTGCCGTTTGTCCGGATTTTACAATATGAATACAGTCTTTGCCGCCAATAGGGCAGGTGGCCTTGCTGTCTTCCGTTAAAATATAACCTTTCGGCGGGTCGTACAGAATCTTTTTATAATAGCCGCTCCATGCCGTAACAGTTGCCGTACAGGGGTTATTATTCATCTTTTTACACGATCCGAATGTATTCTTCTCAAAAGTAGCCCCAATATCTTTATGCGTGGCTGCTAGTTTTGATTTGCCTTCATGATCGTTCAGATAATATTTACTCTGCGTAAGTACTTTCAATGTATCGGAAGTTGTTCCAAAATTACATTTGCAGGTGGCTCCCTGCACAATTTTTTCTTTTAATGCCATCTTTTTGTGTTTTGTTATGTTAAAAGTTTTTTTTCATTTTAAAATCCTAAGAAATCCCAAAATCCTTTTTTCTTTTTCTTCTCCATATAAAGTTTGTATTGTTCCGCCTCAAAATCCATCCATTCCTGATAGCTGTAATCTTTGCCATCATACGTTTTGTAGATTTTTTTAGAATCGTAATGCTCCTCTTCATCTTCCACCAAAAAAGAATTCTTTTTCCGTGCCGGTTTAGTCTTATTATTTTCTGTGCCTTGTTGATATTGTGTAAATTCAATTCTCTTTACGGAAGTCTTTTTGCCATCAGAATCTTTTGAATATACTTCGAAATAGGCTCTGGTATGCATCGGAAACAGATAGTAAATATCGAGATCGAAGTAGACTTTTACGCTCATATAAAAATGATCTCCAGATAACGGACTGATATTCTTTGGAATAAAATAATCCGCTGCTTTCATTTCAGAAGAAATAAACTGAATTTCTACCGAATGATAATTGGTAATATCTGTATTGATTTTTTGAGTTCCCGTGAATTTTATAGGATTTTCATATGGAATTACTGCAAGGTAAAGATCTGTTTCAATCGCATTTTGATCACCGTAGTGAATATATTTCGGATGAAAAAACAGATTCCAAAACCAGTCATGATGCATACTTTTTTCAAAAACAGTTCTGTTTTCCATATTTCTTTCAAAAGCATTATAAAACGTTTGGGCAATTTTGGTTGTATACTTTGAGGTAGAATTTAGCTTATTTCTGTGCCAGCGGCTATTGACGATATGATTGAAATTGCTGATTCCTAAAAAATTTCCTTTCTTATCAATTTTAGCCTGAACGGGATAGATTGTTTTTGATAAATCAACGGTAATTAATTCATTAATAAGGTCAGGCTGGTGCCTGTTAAACCAAAAATCATGCTTATTAATATCTATAACATAGCCATCCGTTTTAGCGGTGAGAATGATATCAGATTGATAGTCAATTCGTTTATCTGGTAGAGGGTTTTCATTGCTGAAATACTTTACAGATATAGCAAAACTTCTGAACGTCAGTCCGGTGAAGTTAGGTTGTAACGTATTATCCTTTAGAGATAGTGTTTTGGTGTTCATCATTGTACGTGTTTTTGTGTTGATTAATAACTTAATGGAAATGTTAAATTATCATCACACAATTTTACAAAATATTTCTCAAATTATTGATATTTAATTGCATGAACCTTTTTTAACTTTAAATGAACGAGATAACGGTCATCATTAAAGCTATTTTTCATCTTTTTAATAGAAATTTTCATCATAAAATATATTGGAAAGGCAAGATTTTAAAAATGAATTAAGTAGTTTTACTTTAAATTTCAATATTATTTTCACAGAACAGCATTATGAAAGATATTAAACTGATTGTAACGGATATGGACGGAACTTTTCTGAATTCTTCACACGAAGTAAGTCCGGAATTTCCAGAAATTTATGAAGAACTGAAAAAAAGAAATATCCTGTTCGTTCCTGCGAGCGGCAGACAGATGTTGGGCATCACCAAATATTTTGGAGATATTGAAAACGAAATGGCTTTCATTGCAGAAAACGGAGGGTATGTTATTTATAAAAACGAAGAGCTTTTTGCGGATCAATTAGATCAACAATATATTGCAGAAATCATCAGAGCAATCCGTAAGATTCAGGGGGCAACGGCTGTTTTATCAGGCAAGAAAAAAGCCTATGTAGAAACCGATAATCAGGATTTTATCGATTATATTTCACAATTTTATACGGATAATGAAAGGAGAGAGAATCTTACAGAACCTGTGGACGACAGTATTTTTAAGATCGCCATTTATCATCCCGAAGGTTCTGAGCAAAATGTATATCCTGTTGCCAAAGAGTTTGAAAAATATGATCTTGAAGTGGTAGTTTCCGGTCAGTACTGGCTTGATATCATGAATAAAAATATCAATAAAGGAATCGCTTTAGAGAAACTTCAGAAATCATTAAATATTACTCCGGAGCAAACCATGGCTTTCGGAGATTATATGAATGATATTCAGATGCTTGAAAACTCAAAATATTCTTATGCAATGAGAAATGCACATCCTTCCGTAAAAAAAGCGGCCAACTTTGAAGCTTGCTCTAATGATCAATTTGGCGTGCTGGAAACTATTAAGGAATATCTGAAAAGCAATTAATTTTTTTTACCGCGAATGCACGAATGCTGCTGCTTTATTATTTCCCACAGATGACACACATTTTCACAGATGATGCGATAATCTTGAAATAAATCTTTGTGGGCTTTTATAAGTAGAACGACTTGGTGAAACTTAAAACGGTTAGTTTTCAAAGCACTTTGCGGACTTAGTGTTCATCAATTAAAGGTTTTGAAAAATCAATCTGCTCAATCTGCAAGAGTCGATTAATTCTAAAAATCAGATCAAAATAAAAGGCTATTTCAATGCGAAATAGCCTTTCTTATTTTACTGAATTACTGTACTTCTCTTTCTCACCGTATGTGCAGAGAAATATCCCAATGCACCATTGCTGATATTACTCGGTGGATTGGTTGGAGTCACGCCACCACCAGGACCACCTCCCGAAAGCTGCAAAAGAGCAGAGTAGTAGGTATAAACACTTTGGTCAATACACTGCATTTCTACATGAATGGTATCTCCCACGGTTACTTTTATATCATCTACCTCTGTATCATCGTTGGGAAGGATGAGAGGTCTCTGATTTGGCATTCCGTTGTTTACATTATCAGAAAATTCTGAGAAAAACTTTTTAGGATTGTTATTCACGGTATAACTGAAAAGATAACGGTTTCCCAACGCTGGAGGATCTGTGAAAACAGGTAAAAGCGTATAGCTCGTTTCGCCGCCTACCATAAAAGAATCCTGTTCCAGATCTTCAAAATCCACGGCATCGGGCATTGTACTTTGTGCCGTGTATTGTTGTCCTTCTGCAGTGATTTTTAAAGTATAAATTTTTCCAGGTTGTCCCACAAAAGTAGAGGTTTGATAGGTTCCGTTTCCTACATATTGCAAGGTTTCGGTTTGTCCTGAATTGTCACTTAAAATCACCTCAGCATCGGCAATTGCAGGATACTGATTGGCTTCTGTAAAAGCAACGGACTTCGTAATTTTTACAAAATACGGCCCTGCCTGATCGGTTACATTGCCTTCAATAACAATTTGTCCGCTCTGATCTTTTAAATCGAGGTCGATTTCCTTTTCACAAGAGGTCAATAAAAACAGCGATAATATGATTAAAAATATATTTTTCATGAATTAAAATTTGAAATTATAAGTGATGTTCGGTACCCAACGGAATAGGGAAGTTTGCATGGCGCGGGTTGTTCCCGGCTTGTCAGGATTATCCTCAAAGGTAATCGTGTAGGCATTCTCACGTCCGTAAACATTGTAAATACCAAACGACCAAGATCCTTTAAAACGTTTGTTGGAACCTGCACTTGGTTCATACGTTGCACTCAGATCCATTCTGTGATAGGCTGGCATTCTGTCTGCATTTCTGTTGCTGTACTGGAAAACGGTTTGTCCGTTCAGCTCATATTTTCCGGTAGGAAAAGTAACTGCATTTCCTGTGCTGTAAAGGAATAATCCTGAGAAAGACCATTTTGGATTCAGCTGATAGGTTGCCACAATAGAAAGATCGTGAGTTTTATCCTGTCTTGCATTGTACCAGTCGTTATCGTTAATTCCGTTTATTTTTCTTTCAGTTTTAGATAAGGTGTAAGAAATCCATCCGGTCAGTTTTCCGCTTTTCTTTTTCGCGATTAATTCAAGACCGTAAGCTCTTCCTTTTCCGAATAGCAATTCACTTTCTACATCGGCTGCCGTGTCAAATGAAATCTGGGCTCCATTTTTGAAATCGATTTGATTTTGCATTGATTTATAATAAACCTCAGCATTCAATTCATAATTATTATTGTTGAAATTTCTGCTGTAGCCAACGCTTACCTGATCTGCAATTTCAGGTTTTACGCTGTAGCTGCTTCCAATCCATTGGTCGGTAGGATT
>DKLU01000153.1 GCA_002455915.1 Chryseobacterium sp. UBA6632 | reverse complement strand
TGTCTTCCATATAGCCATCGTAACCATCTTTGCTGTCAAAAAAGTGGTCGGATTCCGGCTGTTGCTCGCCTAACTGAATTTTATCTATTGTGATATTATCCAGTTTTCGGACAGCTTCTTCTTCCTGGGCTTTTTTCTGCTGAATCATTTCGATTTTATCCTGAGTTGCCTGAGGAAAATAGATGATATATCGCTCTTCCTGAACCTGATAAAACGGAACAAGTTCCAATCCATTACTGAATTTATTCTGAGGATAAAGACCGCTAATTTTAAATGTTAAATCTTTTTGATTAACAGGCTCCAAATGATTTAAAACCGTTGCAGGAGTTCCTAAAATCGTCGGAATCTCATTCAGAGGAATTTGTGGTCCGTGCGCAATATGCCCACCGCGGCTGTCATCGGCAAATAATCCCTGTTGATTTTCTTTTCCATATTTGGCTGCCAAAACGATAGGTCCATATCTGAACGCAAAATAATCGGAATTATCCGGAAGCTGTTCCGCAGAAAGATGCATCGGCATTTTCATCTCGATGACATCGCCTTTTTTCCATTTTCTGTTGATATTAATATAACCTTCGGAATCGACAGGAATATTGATATTTTTTGAATTAATGAAAACACTTATCTGTGAAGCATTCGTCCATTCCGGAGCTCTTAATTTTAAATTGATTTCGGATTTTGGAGCAAGGTCAAAAATTAATTTTGTTGAAGGTGTTTGTGGAAAATTATTTTCCTGTCTCAAAATCAATTTCTTCTCCGACCATTTTAAAACAGACGGAATAAACAGATTGATATACAAATCATTATCCGAATGCGCATAAATCATTTCGCTATATTTCGCGTGGTTCTCCATTCCCGAACCTACACAACACCAGAAACTGGTTTCCGGCCGGGAATACACCCTGTAATGACCGGGACGCATCGGCGTGAAGTATACAAAACCGCCTTTTTCAGGATTTTGAGTGGAAAGAATATGGTTGTACAAAGCTCTTTCGTAATAATCCAGATAAGAAGATTTCGGGTTGGTAGCGAAAAGCTCTTTGGTCAGCTTGAGCATATTGTAGGTATTGCAGGTTTCGGGACCTTCAATGCTTTTAATCATTCCACTGAAATCGCTTGTTGGATTGAAATGTTCGCTGACACTGTTTCCACCGATAATTGCAGAACGTTTTTGCGTAACATTTGTCCAGAAAAAATCTGCCGCACTGCTCCACTCTTTATTATGTTCCAAATCGGCAATTCTTTTGAAGCCAATTACTTTCGGAATTTGTGTATTGGCGTGAATTCCCGTCAGTTTGTCTTCGTGAATCAGCAAAGGATTTAAAATGGCCAGATGCGAAAAACGATGGGCAAGTTTGAGATATTTTTCATTTTTTGTAATGTCGTAAACATCAGCAAAAACCTCGTTCAGACCGCCGTGTTCGCTTCTCAACATCTCCTGAATCTGATTATCGGAAAGTCCTGAAACTTCATCCGCCATCCAATCGGTAAGCTTGATGAGCATCTTTTTTGCCTTTTCGCTATCTGCATACCAATAAGCATCACGCAAACCCGAATATATTTTGTGAATATTATATAATGGAACCCAACGGTCATTCAGTCCGAAAGCAGATGCGCGAATATTGCCATCAGAGATTTCTGTCCAGATTTTTTTACCATTAGGAACGCCGGAAATATAGCCGTTTCCTGAAAGATTCTGGCATCGTTCCAGCTCATCAATCATATAATCTAGACGCTGTTTTACTTTGGCATCGCCTGTAGAAGCGTACATCAGTGCCAACGCTGAAAGATAATGACCGCCGATATGACCATCCAATCCTGTGTTTTCCCAGTTGGGATAATTTGTTTTTTTAGGATTAAGTCCTGCTTCTTTCAGATATGGAGCCAGCAAGCGGTCGGCATCCATCGACATAATGTAGTTCTTATCCGTCTGCATCGCCCTGCTGAAAGCACTTTCAGACAAAGCAACCTTATTCAGCGGAAAATAACTGACCGTTTTGCTCACCTGCCCAAAAGCAAGCGTGCCTAAACCTAAAAATACTATCAGCGATTTTTTATTCATTAATAAATGTCTATTCAACATTTCTAAAAATAAAAGAAAGAATCAATATGACAAAGAATTTTGCAGAATAAGCCGATGGAATCAAAAAAAATTATATTTTAAAGTCTTAAAAAAAAGCTGAAAACAGCAAGGACTTATCATAAAAATTAAGATTATTAAAAATCACGATAATCAGAACCATACGGCTAAATCGCTTGTATAAAAATGAATACGGAATACCGAGTGAAGGCGTCCGTAATTTATATAAATAACTTATCGTATTTTTAAGACTAAGCCTCAACTATAGTTTTTGGGTAAATTTAAAATGAAAGGAAATTTAATTTTAACATATTTTTAACGTTGAGTTCATCTGTTTTTAATGTTTTTAATGAATAAAATGTAAGCTTCAGAGCCATTAATTGCTCCCAAAATATTAAGGTAAATGATGAAATTTGGATTTTTTAAAAATAAAAAGCAAAATAAAGTGTATAAAATACATTTATATGGTTTCAACTGTAAAATCAAAGCCTAAAAGCATTAACTTTGCATAAAAATTATAATCGATGACACAAGACTATTCTCATTTTCCACGACATCTGGTAGCTGTTGACTGCATTATTTTCGGGTTCGATGGCGAAAATCTCAAGATCCTTCTGGTACAAAGGAATTTTGAACCGAAAATGGGAGAATGGTCATTAATGGGCGGTTTTATCGGGGACGAAGAAACCTCTGATGAAGCGGCACAGCGTGTCCTGAACACACTTACCGGGCTGGAAAATATTTATCTCGAACAGCTCAATTCCTATACTCAAATCGACCGCGAACCGACGGCGAGAATTATGTCGATTTCGTATTATGCACTGATCAATATTGAAAAAAATATTCAGATCAATGAAAAATATAGCGCAAAATGGTTTGATCTGCAGGATTTTCCGAGCCTGATTTTTGACCATAATGAAATGGTGAAAGATGCGGTTCTGAGACTGAGAAGAAGGGCTTCCACACGACCTATCGGTTTTGAGCTTCTGCCGGAAAAATTCACGATGAAGGATTTGCAGACTTTATACGAAGCCATCTTCAACGAACACTATGACAAGCGGAATTTCATCAGCAAAATCAATGCGCTGGATATTCTTGTGAAAACGGAAGGAAAAGATATGAGTTCGTCCAAAAAAGGGTCCTTTCTTTACACTTTTGACGAAGAAAAATACAATAGGAAAATTGCGGAAGGATTTATGTTTAAGATTTAAACTTAAAAACTTCCTGTAAATTTCACCTTGATTCCCAGCTGGAAATTAGCAATGGTTTTGAAGATTTCGATTAAAGTGACACGCTCTATTTTGGTAAGTTTACTGATTTCAATATAATTATCAGGATGCTTTTTATCAATATTAATCTGGTTCGCCTGATTTTTTAGCCGAAGTGCCATCAGATAATAGTAAGACTGATGCATTTCATTGTATTGCTGCTGTGTGAAAACTCCTATTTCCGTCAGTTTTTTCATTCGTTCGCCGGTATTCTCTATTTCCAACTGGTTTTTCAACGCATACACACGGAGCAAATCTACAATTGGTGACATCGCAGTCTTAATATCAAAAACTTCTGATTTTCCAATGGTCTGGGTTTTAATTCTTTTCAGAAAAGTCAAAGGTGGTTCGTACTGTAAAGCATTTTTGGCAATATGAGCAAAAAACAGCTGATTGGGTGAAGCTAATTTTTCCTTGATATAGTTCTTCAGATCTTTCACAATACTTTCTTCACCATAAATAAAACGGAAATCGAAAAAAGTGGAAAGCTTCATTGCGGTTTCCGGCACCGATTCTTCAATCCATTGGTTATAATTTCTTTTCCAGTGAGAAAGAGAATGGGTCCATTTGGGATTGCTTGCCATAAAATTTCCTTTGCAGTATTCAAATCCAATGGTATTGAGATCATCCGAAACTTTTTTGGCAAAATCCAGAAAATATTCCCTTACCATTTCGCGGTGTTCATTGGCTTTATCCTCGTAAATAATTCCGTTGTCCTGGTCTGTGCTTAGAGTCTGTTCTTTCCGGCCTTCGCTCCCGGTCACGATAAACGCAAATTTTGCAGGAGGTTTTCCTATCTGCCTGATAACTTTTTCTATTACTTTTCCTGTTATTGTATCGGCAATTGTTGTGATGACCTGACTGGCAATCTCCCCGTGCACTCCCCTTCCCAACAATTGAGTAATAATATCCGGAACCTGCTTCCATTTTTTCTTAAGTTCTTCTACACTTTCAGCCTGTTTTACCGATTGTATAAAAACAAGCGGACTCTGTCCCTGCTCGCTCAACAGGCGGTTTCTGCTCAGAAAGCCTACATACTCGCCATTATCTTTTACGAGAAGATATCTTGATTTGGTTTTAAACATCATCAGAACCGCTTCATAAAGATAGGCGTCGCTGGAAATACTTACAATGGGATTATCCATCACCTCAGAAATTGCAATTCTGGAATCCAGACAGCGGGCGATAACATTATCTCGCAAGGTAATATCTGTCGCATAGCCGATAATTTCCTCACTTGCTGATTTTTTCACAAAGATGCAGCTTACTTTATGAGTGGCCATCATTTGAGCCGCCTCAAAAACAGGAGTATTTTCTTCGCAGGAAACGATACTTTTATAGGTAATTCCTTTTATTTTTCTCGAATAAAGCTGGTCGGCTGCAAAATAACTTTCTTCAAACGTTGCAGGCGTTTTCACAAAATGAGAAAATTCCTCATCCAGCATTTTTTTGCCGAAATCTGATGTAAAATAATGGAAAAAGTCTTCGTAGGCGTTACATAGCTCGTAGAATTCCTTTTTCGGTAATGTATAAACAACAGTTCCCTTTTTGGCAATCGCCGATTTCAATGCACGTACTCTGTTCAGAACCACAGATATTCCCCCAAAACAATAAGGCGAATGGTGTATCGAAATACATCTTTTGTTTTCCGCTGCATCGAAAAAAAATGTTTCGTATTCTCCGGATTCAATAATGTCTACCCCTCTCATTTCCGTCACTTCCTGGCGATAGACCAAGGTATCTTTGGAAAATTCCGTTTTTGTGAACGTTTCTGAGATTTCTGCAAGAACGGTTTCGGGTAAAAGATGAAAGGGTTCTGTTATTTTTAAAAGTGAAATAATTTTTTCCTGCATCATAGTTATTTCATTTTATGGGTTAAAAACTTTAAATCGGATTTGATTTTCTGATGAATGTTCTGAAAGTCGGTTTCTGAAATCTCTCCGCGTTTCCGGATTTCAAAAAAACATTTTGCAGTTATTTCTGCATCGATCATCGCATTGTGGAGATGTTCCATTTTTTCATTAAAAAGAAACTCGTAAAGCTGAGGCAGCTTAAAATAATCGGCTTCAGGATTAACGACATACTCTTTACTTTTAAGCATTGTGCAGTAGAAATGACTCTGCAGAAAAGGATTTTCCAAGTTTGCCCTGTAAAAATCGGCGCTCAGTGTGTGAATATCAAACTCTGTAAAATGTCCCGTAACCAAGGGTTGAAATTCTTTTATATCCGTTGAAAGTTTTTCTAAAACCAAAGTTCTTTCCTGTCCGTTTTCAACTAAAAATTCTTTTGTAATACCGTGAATTTTCAATGACTTCGAACTGATTTTCAAATCCTCATTAAAAATATAAAAATTTTCACGTTTAACTTCCTGGGCATTTTCGTCATAAATAACCCAGGCCACCTGAACTGCGGAAGGCCAGTTATCTTTCTCAGAATAAGGCAGGCTCCATCGTTTCGGGATTCCTGTAGTTTCGGTATCGATGAAAAGAAAATAGGTTTTCAAAATACAATCAAAATTATAAAAAATAAAAAAAAGGATGCCTCAAATGACATCCTTTTTATAATACCTTAAGTTT
>DKLU01000152.1 GCA_002455915.1 Chryseobacterium sp. UBA6632 | reverse complement strand
AGCATTAGTCGCTGGTACTTTATCTTTCGCTCAAGAAACTACAGAAGCAAAACCAGTAACTCCAATCAACAAAGAAAAAGAGCCGGTAAGATTCGGTATTAAAGGTGGGGCTAACGCAACACAGTTCAGCGAACAGAAATTGAGTACTAAAAACCAGAAAATAGGATTTAATGCCGGGGTTTTTGTTAATATTCCTTTATCTCAGAAATTTGCCATCCAGCCAGAGGTTTTATACAACCAAATGGGAGCAAAAAGCGTAGTAGCTTCTTCTGAAGTAACAACTGGAGCTACAACAACAAAAACTGAAATTAATAATAAAACATATCTAAATTATATCTCAGTTCCTTTAATGTTACAAATGAAGCCTGCGGATAATTTTTATGTTGAAGCAGGACCTGAATTCAGTTATTTCTTAGACGGAAAAAATAAAGGAGAAACCAGAACTATTACTACTACAGGCAGTAGTGTAAGTGATAATACGGTATCTCATTCGGAAAGCATTGATAAAGATGATATCAGAAAATTCAATGTAGGAATGGGTCTTGGTTTAGGATACTACTTCACAAAGAATTTGGGTGTTAATGCGAGATATGTAACTAGTTTTACTCACCTTGCTAATAATTCAGGGATTGCTGAGGCTAATAAAAATATCAACACCAACCAAGTTTTCCAATTAGGATTAAACTATAAATTCTAGTACGTTTTAACATACATATATAACCAATTTTAATTTCAAATGAAAAGGTCAGACTTAATGGTCTGACCTTTCGTTTTTTTATTTAAACTGAAATTAATTAAATAATTCCACCTCTTCTCCTTTTCCTACAGGATATTCTTCTGTAAAACATCCGAAGCAGTGGTTGGATGACCCTAAAATTACTTTTAAGTTCTCTGTGCTTAAAAATTCCAAAGAGTCAACTCCCAAGTAATCTCTAAGCTCTTCTGTTGTCATATTTGCAGAGATCAAATCGTCTTTCGAAGGTGTATCGATTCCTAAATAACAAGGTGCAATAATTGGCGGAGAAACACTTCTAAAGTGAATTTCCTTTACACCAGCTTCTTTAAGGATTTTTACCAATCTCTTAGACGTTGTTCCACGAACGATAGAGTCGTCAATAATCACTACCCTTTTGTCTTTGATCTCAGAAATAATCGGGTTCAGCTTCAAATTAACAATTCTCTCTCTCATTTCCTGAGTCGGAACGATAAAAGATCTTCCGATGTATCTGTTTTTAATCAAAACCGGACGGAAAGGAATTCCCGAAGCCTTAGAAAAACCAATCGCAGCCGGAACTCCGGAATCCGGAACTCCAATGACAACATCAGCTTCAACAGGAGCCTGTTCCCAGATTTTCTCCCCAGATTTTTCTCTGATTTCGTAAACGTTGATATTTTCTAAAGATGAGTCAGGTCTTGCAAAATAAATGTACTCGAAAGAACAGATTCTTTGTTTTGCCTTTTTCTCATCAACCATGATCGAGTGAAGTTTTCCAGGTTCGTTTTCATTGGTATAAATGATCTCTCCTGGTAAAATATCACGAACATACTGCGCTCCAACAGCATCTAAAGCCACAGATTCTGAAGCTACAACGTAAGAATTTTCGTTGATTGCTCCCAAAACCAAAGGTCTGATTCCGTTAAAATCTCTGAATGCAAAGAATTTATTTCTCGTCATTCCCACAACTGAATAGGCACCTTCAATTTTCTCCATCGTCGCTTTGATTGCTCCACGAAGTCCAAGGTCAAGATTTTTTTGAATTAATCTTAAAATAACCTCAGAATCGGAAGTCGCTCTGAAAACAACGCCTTCAGCTTCCAACTGAGCTTTCAATTCTTTTGCATTAGTAAGGTTACCATTGTGCGCGATAGAAAGTATAATTTGGTCATATTCGTTTTTCGCGAAAAATGGCTGAAAATTATATTTCTTTTTATCTCCTGCAGTCGTGTAACGTGTGTGTCCGATTGCAGAATTTCCCATAAAAGTTTCAGGATCAGGGATCTCTTTGTAAACATCCAAAACCAATCCTTCATCTTTCATATTGGTGATTTTTCCGTCTTTAAGAACAGAAATACCACAAGCTTCCTGACCTCTGTGCTGAAGCGCAAAAAGCCCGAACTGTGAAAGTGAAAACGTATCCAGATCGTTATCAGAATACATTCCGAAGATTCCGCACTCCTCGTTGGGAGCGTCTAATCTCTCTTCTTCCTGCGTTCTGAAAAGATTTCTTCCGTAGGTTTGGGTTTCAAACTGTTTTAAATATTCACTTTTATGAATGTCTAAACTTTTCATTTCTATTTTTTCTAAATTTTGATGATGGAAGCTGGGAGCCTGAAGTCTGAAGTTTACAACTAAACTTTCTATTTTACCGATAAACTTCCAGCCTCCAACTTCTGGCTTCTGGCCTAATAATTATTTAGCAAGTACAGTTTTCAATCTGTTATAGATCTCAACGTAAGCTTCAGTAACTTCACCAAGATCTCTTCTGAATCTGTCTTTATCCAACTTCTTCATGGTATCTTTATCCCAAAGTCTGCAAGTATCAGGAGAAATTTCGTCTGCTAGGATGATTTCACCATCAGCAGTTTTTCCTAATTCGATTTTGAAGTCTACCAGGATGATATTCATTTTGTCGAAAAGATCGATTAAGATTTCGTTGATGTCTGAAGTTAATTCATACATTTCGTCCAGCTCTTCGTACGTTGCAGCTCCTAAGAAAACAGCGTGGTGATCGTTGATAAGCGGATCTCCCAACTCGTCTTTTTTGTAGCAGATATCGAAGATCGTTACCGGAGATTTAATTCCTTCTTCAACTCCTAATCTCTGAGCCATGCTTCCCGCAGAATAGTTTCTAACCACCATTTCCAAAGGAATGATCGATACTTTCTTTACCAATTGCTCTCTTTCGTCTAATTGTTTAATGAAATGAGTTTTAATCCCTTTTTCATTTAAATATTCAAAAATAAGAGTCGTGATGGCGTTATTCATTTCGCCTTTCAAATCAACAGAACCTCTTTTCTGAGCATTAAATGCAGTAGCATCGTCTTTGAAACGTACAACTACTTCATTAGGATTATCGGTAGCAAATACTTGTTTTGCCTTACCTTCGTACAACATTTCTAACTTTTCCATTTTCAAAAATTACTTTTTATTAGATTTATATTTATTTAATTAAAATTCCTGTTAAAACAGCCATTCCAAAACTCAGAAGTGTCCCGATTAAAACATATTCAGTCAACTTTCTTTGCTTGGCCTGTGCCAGATCGCTAAACCTGAAAACAGATTTCGCTGCGATCATAAAACCTACTCCCTCCCAGTGATTCACCATGATAAAAGTGAAAACAAGCAAGCGTTCTAAAATCCCGATATATTTACCTGCACTCGATAGAGATTCGGTTTCTACATTATTTTCAGTCTCCGGAGTGGGTGTCCATGAAGACAATAATATTTTAATAAAAATAGAAGCAGGCGTTGTTAAAAACAAAGCTGCCATCAAAATTTTCAGAAAGTTCTGATCTTTAAAAAATTCAACATTGAATTCATTAAAAAAGAAAGAAATACTTCCAATTACGGCAATATGCAACGCCTGATCGATAAAAAACCAGATCTTTTTATTATGAATTGTTTGAAAAGTCAGTTTTGCAGCATCAATAATAAAATGCGAAATTCCCACCAAAATGGCGACCCACCAAAGTTGTATATTCCAAAGAAAAATAAAACTTAAAATGATGTGAATCAACACATGGATGTATAAAAATTTGCTTTTCAGTTTGCGATTTTCCTTGTCTGCAACCCATGAATTTGGCTGAAGAATAAAGTCTCCGAGTAGATGTGCCAATATGAGTTGAGTGAAAACCATGCCTACAATTCTGAAATTTTCTTTCTAAAATACTGATTAGTTTCTACGATAAGCTCGTAATTTGCGCGCTTCAGCCTCTGGCTGATGGAGGATTGAGAAATATTAAATCTCTTTGCCAAATCTTCCTGAGTAATATCTTTATTCATGATCATTTCATGAATAATTTCCGCGGTTGCCATCGTCCAGTTATCAAAATCTTTGGAAGACCATTTTAGCAAAATATTTAGGTCTCTATCCACAGAAGTGCTGGAAGTTTTGATGGAAACGGTGTGTCCGTCGCTTTTCAGGTCGTTCAGTAACCTTCCGGAATGCACATATGCCGTTCCGTTGGATTCTGTAATTTTTTCAGACGAAAAATTTTCTTCACCGATCCCTATGGCAATTCTTACATCTAAATTTTCCTGACTTTTTATAAGTGATTTTATGGCTAAGAAACGCCAAAAAACGTCGTCTATATTGCATTTGAACTGAAATTCGTCTCCTCTGTAGATTTCCCATGTGCTAGGAGCGCTTCCCCAATTGTCGAGAAGATTTTTAAGCTTGGTAATCCAAACTTCAGTGTCGGCGTGCTGTGAATTTATAATATCTCCGGTAATGACCGCTATCATTTTGCAAATATAAGCATAATTACTTATAAATAAAAAATATAAGCAGAAACACTTATAGATATTAATTATTAGTGAATCTGCTTATATCGATTTTATAATAAAGAGCCTTATTTTAAGCTTTTATATGAACTATTTTTTAATAAATTGATACGTCTTGTCATCAAGTTTCAACAAATAAGAACCTGTTGACAGACTTTGAACCGAAATATTTTTTTTGTTTTTGAATGGTAAATTTTCAGAATAAATAACTTTTCCGGAGAAATCAAGTACTTGAGCATTCTTTATATTTTCTACTTTTCCGTTTACAAAAATGTTTTCTTTAACTGGATTCGGATAAATTTTAACCTCATCATTTTTAGCCAAAACAATATCCGATGTGGAAAGAACTCCTAAATTCTGGCAGTAATTAATTCCGTAAGAATCCCACTCGCTACTTGTAAATGTTGTATTGGGTTGTGAAACTGTATTTTTTCTGTAAAGAGAAATATCTCCGTTGGCATTACTCGTCGCTTTAGCTCCAATCGCATCAACTGTTGAAGATTTATAAGCTAAGTCAACATATTGAGTTCCGGAATACGTTAAAGCATCCCCAGCTGTCAAAAATTTAGCTTCATTATTTGTATAACATGACAATGTAGATTTTGGATTTAGCACTACAAAACTTTCATTGTTAGGGATTTTACCTTCCAATTCATAGCTATTTCCGTAGTAATAAGAATTATAGGTACTGTTATAATATTGTACTCTTATTGTATAATTGTTTAAATCTACTTCATGACCCGTTTTGTTTACAATCTCCAAAGCTTTGTTATTGCCTGTTCCCTCGATATATTTAACAATAAAAAGATCTTTTGAATTTCCGTCTGATGCTAATGTATTAACCGTAGCCGTATTACTGTCAACAGACTGCAAATACCCCTGATCATAAGCTTTCACCGTAAAAGAATAAGATGTGGAAGGCGTTAAATGATCAATAATAATAGATGTAGATTTTGTTGTGTTTACCAAAACACCATTCTGATAAATATTATATCCTAAAACATCTGTGCTTGTACTTGGTGACCAAGATAAATTTGTATAATAGGCTCCTGATTGAGTTGAAGTTAAATTTAATGGAGATTCCGGTGCTACAGCATCAGGAGTCTGTGTCCAAATTGCATTTACCCACTGAGGATTGTCTATAAAAGGATTTCTATTATTTTGAATAGCATATACCGCATTATTTCTATCTGTTTCCCTTGGAGAAACAGGATCCTGATTATGCCATTGAAGAAGCATGGCAATATAAGCTGGTTCAAAAGCTCTCTCTGCCGTACCATCTAACGCAGAACGATCCAAAGCAGGATTAACATTCGTAGAGTGATTAAATGAAGGTAATTTATTCTCATATCTCACTGCAAAATACAATAACATTCTGGCAATATCTCCTTTAAATTCATCGATAGGCTCATAAACCCTGTTCGTGTAAACATAATTAGGAATCGCACTATTGGCAATTCTGGAAGTATTTGTAAAAGTATAATGAACAGTAGAATTTCCAATACCGTAAGGATAATTATTTCTTAACTGATTAATCCTTGCATCCGTAGGAATCACAAAATGAAGATCCGAATACATAGGATAATTGCTGTTAAAAGTACTCTGAGGAACAGCATGCTCCCTATTATATCCTAAACCTTCTGCATTTGAGGTGCTGATTAAATCTGCAGCCGTATATTCATATGCATCAGCCTCCAAAGGTTTTTCAGAATATATATCTAATAAAATAGTAGTATTTGAAAGTCCTTGATCGTAATATTTATCAAGATCTGTCTGGTTATAATAATTCGGAAGATCTCCATAATTCCAGTTGATATTTTTTGTCGAAATAATATCGTGAAGTTTCGATTTTAAGGCGTACCCAGACAATCCTGTTGTTCCATCATAGTATCCTGCAGGTGCCTGAGCTGTAAAATACGATGAAATAAGGATTATTGGAAGTAGAAGTTTTTTCATGCTTTAAAAATTGGGAGGCTAAAATAGTAAATTAATCTACTTAAAGTTCAGTAATTTTTATTAAAAAATCATTAATTTTTAAAATATAAAAAATTGAAAATTAAAGTTTTGCGAATAAAATATTATGGCGTCAATAATTTTTTTGGACGTTTCGGCAATTTGGTTATCTTTGGGAACTAACTATTATCTATATGAATACAGAGACAATTGACAACATCAAAATGATTGCGGAAACAGCAAAAGAATTTGCTGAGAAAAATATTAGACCTAATATTATGGAGTGGGACGAAAGTCAAACGTTTCCAAAAGATCTTTTTCATCAATTAGGAGAAATGGGTTTCATGGGAATCGTAATTCCTGAGCAATATGGTGGTTCTGGTCTTGGTTATCATGAGTACGTTACAATTTTAGATGAAATTTCACAAGTTGATCCTTCAATCGGTCTTTCAGTAGCTGCACACAATTCACTTTGTACCAACCATATTTATGAGTTTGGAAATGAAGAACAAAGACACAGATGGCTTCCTCAGTTAGCTTCCGGAAAAGTAATCGGAGCTTGGGGATTAACAGAGCACAATACAGGCTCGGATTCAGGAGGAATTTCTACTACAGCGGTAAAAGACGGCGATGAATGGATCATTAACGGAGCTAAAAACTTCATCACCCACGCGATTTCTGGAGACATTGCTGTTGTAATGACAAGAACGGGAGAAATTGGTGCTAAAAATAATTCAACCGCTTTTGTGTTGGAAAAAGGAATGGCTGGTTTCACTTCTGGTAAAAAAGAAAACAAGCTTGGAATGAGAGCTTCTGAAACGGCAGAATTAATTTTCGACAACGTTCGTGTTTCTGATGCCAACAGATTAGGTGAAGTTGGAGAAGGTTTCAAACAAGCCATGAAAATTTTGGATGGCGGTAGAATTTCTATCGCGGCTTTAAGTTTAGGAACAGCAAGAGGTGCTTACAAAGCAGCTTTGAAATATGCTAAAGAAAGACACCAGTTCGGAAAATCTATTTCAGAATTCCAGGCTATCAACTTTATGTTAGCAGATATGGCAACAGAAATCGATGCTTCTGAATTATTAATCCAGAGAGCTGCAACATTGAAAAATGCTAAGCAAAAAATGACTAAAGAAGGAGCTATGGCAAAATTATATGCTTCGGAGGCTTGTGTAAGAATTTCAAATAACGCCGTTCAAATCTTCGGAGGGTACGGATATACAAAAGACTTTCCTGCTGAAAAATTCTACAGAGATTCAAAACTTTGCACCATTGGTGAAGGTACTTCTGAGATCCAAAGGCTGGTAATCGGAAGAGATATCACTAAATAATTTATCGTAAGAAAAATTTAGAATTATATTATTAAAACTGAATAACACTCGTATTTTGCGGGTGTTATTTTTTTTACATAAAATATTTACACATAACATTAATTCAATGTATTGCATAATTATTTAGATTGATTGTCTAAAATTTTCTTAAAAAATTTAGTTTTTCGTAATTAAAATTTATTAGCTTTGATACACCATAATCAAATAATATTTTTATATGAAAAAACAATTATCGATGATTGGAATGCTCTTGATCACAGGCATTTCTTTCGCGCAGACAGACCGTCTTTGGACTGAAGGTAACCGAAAAACCTCTTCAGAAATCTTTGAAAACAAGACGAGCATCAATAATCCTAAAGTTTACAACCTTGATATAAATGGTTTAAAAAGTGTTTTATCAAGAGCTCCGAAAAAACTCGCGGTAGGTGAAAAATCTGAAATAATCATTTCTTTCCCGAATTCTGAAGGAAAAATGGAAAACTTTAAGGTAAGAGAAAATTCTAATTTTGATCCTCAACTGGCGGCTAAATTTCCAGATATCAAATCGTATGTTGGCGAAGGTTTAGATGACCCAAATTCTACGGTTTATTTCAGCGTTTCGCCATTAGGTTTATCTTCAATGGAAATTTACGGTGACAAATCTGCGGTTTTTATTGAACCTTATACAAAAGATCTTTTGAGCTATGTAGTTTATAAAAAATCTGACAAAAAAGATGATCTAAACAAATTTGAATGTACCGTAATTGATGTTGCACAAAAAGGCGTGGCGAATGCAAGTAATATTGCTGCAAGACCCAATGCAGATGATGCCAAACTGAGAACATTCAGACTGGCGCTTTCAAGCACAGGAGAGTATACCGCCTATTTCGGAGGAACAAAAGCCAACGCTTTAGCCGCAATGAACAACACCATGACCCGCGTAAACGGAGTTTTCGAAAAAGATTTCTCTGCAAGAATGGTTTTAATTGCCAATAACGACGCGGTAATTTATACCAATGCTTCAACAGACCCTTA
>DKLU01000148.1 GCA_002455915.1 Chryseobacterium sp. UBA6632 | reverse complement strand
TTAAATAAACACTTTATATGAAAAAAGTAATTTTTAAAATCGGATTATTACAATCTGCTTTGATTTCTCTCGGCGGATTGTATGCTCAGAAGAATGATTCTCTTAAAACAACTAAAATCGATGAAGTAGTTGTTACAGCTTACGGTGTGAAAAAAGAGAAAAAAGCGCTAGGTTATGCTTTTCAAGATGTAAAAGGGCAGGCTTTAGTAGAAGCTAAAGAAAATAATGTTACTAATGCCTTAGTAGGTAAAGTTGCGGGTCTTCAGGTTATAAAAGGAGGTTTCGGTCCAGGTGCTTCTTCTAGAATTAATTTAAGAGGTTTTAATTCTATTAAAGGAGATAATCAACCATTAATTGTTGTTGATGGTATTCCTATCAATAATTCTGCGGGTGTAAAAGGTAAGGCTCAAGAAAGTAGTGTAAAAAATAATGACTTTTGGAATCCTGACACTGATATGGGGAATGGATTAAGTGATATTAATCCCGATGATATTGAAAGTGTTTCTGTTCTGAAAGGAGGGGCTGCTTCAGCGTTATACGGTGCTAGGGCAGGAAATGGTGTAATTTTGATCACAACGAAGAGTGGCAAAAAGAAAGGTGGAGTGGGTATTACCTATTCAACAAGTTTAGGTTTTGAAAATATTTTTATGAAACCTGAAATGCAGAGTTCTTTTGGAAGAGGAAGCAATGGTTTGGTAAATCCAGCAGGAGATAATTCTACTTTAAGTTGGGGACCTTCAATAGATGGATCAAAAGTCAACGATAATTTGGCTAATTTTTTTAGAACCGGAACAAATACACAACATACATTAAGTTTTCAGGAAACTTTAGGAGAAGGTACAAGCTTATATACTTCAGCTAATTATCTTAGCGACAATAGTATGATTCCTAATTCAAAGTATGAAAGATGGAATTTTATGGCGAGAATCAATTCTGTTTTTGGTGCACAAAAGAGATGGACATCTGATATAAAAGTACAGTATATCAGTACAAATGTTAATAATAGACCTTCGGGAGGACAAGGAGCGGGTAATTATTATCCAAATGTCTTGTTATTGCCAAGAGACGTTAATATTACTGATTATAAGGAAGGGATGACCCAAAATAATGTTAAACAAATATGGTTGAATAATGATGGAATTAATCCTTATTGGGCAGCATATAATAGATTGAATGAAGATAAGAAAGATAGATTTATAGCAAGTGGTTATTTGAAGTATCAATTTAATGATTGGCTAAGTGTAGATACAAGACTAGGAACCGATATTTATTCTCTAGCGGCTAATTCGAGAACGTGGACGGGTTCCAGTTTAGATAATTCATATAATACCAGTCAGGAAAAATTTTACGAAAATAACTATATAGCCAGCATTAATGCTAAAAAAGATAATATTATTGGAAAATGGAATGCTTCACTTTCCGTGTATGGGCAAATGATGGAATCTAGAACAAATGCGATATATCTTTCTGCTCCTAAACTAGTAGCCCCTAATTTATTTAATATTAATAATTCAGATGGTAACCCTTTAAATTCGGAAGTTATTTTAAATAAAAAAATAAATTCTGCTTTTGCTTCCGGGGAGATTAATTATGATAATTTCTGGTTTATCAACGGAACATTCAGAAATGATTGGTCTTCTACATTAAGTATAGAAAAACGTTCCTATAACTATTCTTCTATCAGTACTTCTTTGGTTTTAACCGATATGATAGAAAAACTAGCAAACAAAAAATCTAAGATTTTAAGTTTTGCAAAATTAAGGGCATCATACGCTATTACTGGTAATTCTCTAGATCCTTATGAACTTTATAACACTTATATTATCAAAAGAGATCCTAATGGAAATATTATTGCTGAAAGACAGAAAACGCTTTATAATCCTAACTTAGGGAATGAAAGCCTAAAAATATTCGAAGTTGGAGCTGATATAAAACTATTCAATAGAGTTTCAATAGATTTCAGTTATTATAATTCACGTGCAGAAGATCAGTTGCTAGACCTTCCTATGAACCCACTTTCTGGTTATGATAATAGAAAAATTAGTGCTGGACTTATAAGAAATAGAGGTATTGAAGTGGTACTAAATTCCGATATCATACGAAATGAAAAATTTATTTGGAATGCTAATATTAATTTCTCTAAAAATAACAATACAATAGATAAACTAGATGGAGAGGTACTGAAATATCCTTTAGCTGGTTTTGATGATATAGCAGTATTTGCAGAAGTTGGTAGAAAATACGGAGCTATTTATGGATCGAGGTTTTTAAGAGTTCAGGATACCAATAGTCCTTTTTACGGAAAACTTATTTTAGGAGCTAATGGCTTACCTCAGATAGACAGAGGACCTTACTTTTTGGGAGATCAAACTCCAAGAGCTTTATTCGGATTTATCAATAGTTTTTCTTATAAAAATATAGGATTGTCTTTTCAAATTGATGGAAGAATTGGAGGTAAATTCTTCTCAGGAACTCAGGCTGCGCTTCAACGTACAGGTTTAGCTGCTGATACTGCTCCGGGGGGAAAGCGTGATAATTTTGTAGTAGATGGAGTAGTGGGTAACAACGGAAACTACACTCAAAATAATGTAGAGGTAAGCCAACAGGATTATTGGACGGCGATACATAGCGGGAACCTAGGTATTACTGAGCAAAATGTATATGATGCGACCAATATTAGGTTAAGAAATGTTCAGCTTTCTTACGCTTTTCCGAAAGAATTGTTCCAAAATTTTGCACTTAAATCTGCTAAAGTTGCATTTACGGCAAATAATGTATGGATGATTTACAGTAAATCAAAAGGCATAGATCCCGAATCTATTTTTGCAATTAGTTCGAATGCAACAGGATTTGAAAACTTTGCATTTCCAACAATGAGATCTTATCTATTTACTCTTACTTTAGGCTTTTAATAAAAAAACATGATTAAAATGAAAAAATATATAATTCCTAGTTTAATTGCATGTATTGCTTTGTCAGGATGTAATGACTTTGAAGAAATTAATGTAAATCCATTATCTCCAAATGTTAACCAAGTAGAACCTCAGTACTTTTTAAATAATTCTATCTTGGGAGCTCAGCAAGATCCTAATATTGCAGAAAGAGTTTTTGTCTTATACTGGAAAACTGCCGCAAGGCAACACCTTTCAACGGGAATTGCTGGGGCTACAGATAATGATTCTTGGTCGGTAGAGTATTGGAAATATATTTCCGAGTGGTTGAATAATGCAAATACAGCCATTGAAGTCGCTAATGAAAAAAAAGCAAGTGGAAATTCTCAGCCATATTATGATAATTTAATTCAGGCTTCACGTATTTGGAGAGCTTATTTAATGAGTGAATTCTCCGATAATTTCGGGCCACAACCTATTTTGGCTTTTAAAGGATCAAACCCTAGTTTCAATTCTGAAAAAGATATATATTATTATATTTTAGATGAACTAAAAGATGCTACTGCCAAAATGGATCTTAACCAACCTATTCCGGGAGATAACATTGCTAAATATGATATGGCATTTAAAATGGATTGGACTAAATGGGTAAAATATGGCAATTCAATGCGTATGAGAATTGCCATGAGGATTTCTGAAGTAGATCCCGCAAAAGCTAAAACAGAGTTTGAAGCAGCAGCTAATTCTAATATGTTTATAAGTACAAGTGCAGATAATTTTTCTATTGCTGAAAAACCGGGCTGGGACGCATTAACGGGAGTTATGTCCAGAGAATGGAATCCGCAACTCTTATCCGCAACGTTAAATAATTTATATATTGGTTTAGGAGGTATAAATTCTACAAGCCAGTTACCCGCATCTCAGGCGTCTGCCATAAGGGCAGATAATTATATCGGAGTAAAGTATAGTGAACAATTTACAACTCTTACAAATGATCCTTCTGCAGGATATTGGCTAGATGGCCTTCCTAATAAAATAGATCCTAGAGCTTATAAAACATTTTATATTCCTGGAGATTTTTCAAGTCCTATTTATTCCTATTATCCGTCGTACACCAATGATGCAACAACAAATTCTGGAACTCTTACATTTGCTAATAACAGTACTACTACAATTAATACAGTAAATACTTGGAATGCCTTTACAATAGGAAACTGGGGAGTAAAAGGACAGAGAAATGGATTAAGAGGATTAATTGGAAGAGCTCCTGCCTTGGGTAAACAATATCGAGAAAGTACAAATTCCAGAATATTTTTTGCAAGCTGGGAGTCTTATTTCTTAATTGCCGAGGCGGCTTTAAAAGGTTGGTCAACACCAATGAGTGACGTAGCAGCTTATAATAAAGGAATACAAGATAGTTTTAATTATAATGGTGTTTCTCAATTTTATGGTCAATATATAAACTCGACGGATTATAACAGAGATGGTACTTCTGTGTCATATTCACACACAACAGAACCTGGAGCAACACATACGATGCAATATAAAGATCCTGCAACAAATAATTTGGTTTCCGTAGCAGTTAATTATCCGGTAAATACTATTTATAAGAACGGTGCATTTAAAAATGACAAGCTAACAAAAATTATTACTCAAAAATATTTGGCGAATGTTCCTTGGCTTCCTTTAGAATCATGGAATGATCAAAGAAGATTGGGACTTCCGTTTTTTGAAAATCCTGCTATTGAAACTCCGTTGGTGAATTTACCTAATATTAATTCGGGAAATTATATGACGAATTCCATTAAGAATTTTCCTCAACGATTAAGATATCCTAGTTCTTTCCGAAACTCAGATCCAAATGGCTATTCTAAAGCCGTTAAGCTACTCGGAGGAGAAGATGCCGTTTTAACACCATTGTGGTGGGCAAAGCATTAAGAGCATAATAGTGGAACTATAAACTTTTTAATTCCTTTTCATTTTTATGGGAAGGAATTTTTTTTGTTTGAGTTAAGGTCCAACAGTAAAAACGACACGGCTGCTATACGTTGCTGCTGGAATGGTAACCGAAACGCCGCTTAATTGTAGTTGAATATTTATCCCCGTATAAGAACCTAGGGCTAAAATAGCTTGTATCCGAAATAGCTCAATCGCAGTTTGGGTAATTGTCTGATAAGCTGTTCCACCAGTAATCGAGCACAAAGCACAAGTTGTCGTTCCGTTATTTGTTCTTTTTCCGGATAAAATTAATGAGCTATTCCAGGTTGGGTTAGCTTCATAATGTACAGAAACTCTCCCTGTTCCTAATAATAGGGGAACGCTTACAGCAAGTATTATCTGATTGGTTGCACTTTCATAAATTCCGGCATAATTACTTCCAGCTTCTGTAATAGATGGAATCGTGGGTGCCCAATTATTACCTGTTACAGTTATGGTCTGCGCTTTATAATGGCTACCGAAGAATATCAGTAGAAAAATGTATAATATTATGGGGCGATATGTTGATCTAAATTTCATTTTATAAATTTTATTCCGTGATGGTGTAGGTTATTACAACAGGAGTATTGGCTCGTGTATTCAAGTTGGCATAATTATTTACAACAAGGCTAATTGTCAACCTGTGCCCGTTATTGGCGCCATTTCCTGTAAAAGCTCCCCCAATTCCTGTGATAATATTGACTGCTGTTGTCGTTAATGTAACCTGAGCGGTGGGAGTTCCCAAGGTTCCACCTCCCGATCCCGCAGCTGCTGCAGCTTGTAATCTGATATCAACTCCTGGGATAACTTGGTTTAGAGATGCAGTTACTCTTCTGGTAAGACCTCCTGAAGCAATGGCAGAAGTATAGTTAATCCATTTTGTTGTATTGGCGGTTGGTGCTACCAATGGTTGTCCCGCTTCGGTAGGCGCAGTGAAATTCATGGCGATTGTTCCTGCAGGTTCAATATCTAATAAAGTGACAATGGGTAACGTTACCGTAACCGTTCTGTTTCCTGTGGTTTGCGAAGAGGTAAAATGAAACATCAAACAGGAAATTATTACTATTAAATGATTAATTACTTTCATTTTTTCTTCTTTATTTCATTATAACCTACTTTTATGCTTTCCTGTTGGTATTTTATTTCACTTTGCTGTTTGGTGATATGAATAGTTATGTTTTGTTTTTCAGAAGGTTTCAAGTTTAATTCAAAATTTTCAGCGGATATTTTATAGCGTTTGTCAAGACCGTTTCGGTAGAGTTTTACTTTCCAGTTTCCAGGCCTCAAATAAGTAAAATCGAAAGTATCTCCAATCACAACTATTTTTCGATAGGTTTGATCTCCGTTCGTTGCTTCAATAATGATGCTTTCTTTTTTCTTTTTATCGCGGTTAGGAGGAAATTTTGCGAAGCTGTATTGATTTTCATTTTCACTCAACTGAACGGTTCCTTCAATACTCGAAGCTGTTGTTAAACCGAAATTGAAAATATTTTCTTTTTCGTTAAGGTGTATAGATGCTGGTAAAGAAACATTGGTAATATCATTAATTTGGGTTGTAGAACGGTCTATTTCAAGATAATAATCTCCCGGAATGATATTTTTAAATACATAATTTCCATTTTTATCCGTCACCGAAAGATAACTTCCCAACATCAGCTTAATACCTTCTGTTTTTTTGACGCCTAAGTTGCCAATATTTCCCGAAAGCGTTGTATACTCAGCAATTTTCTGAACAGGAACCCGCATTCTTAACGTATATCGAAGGGAAAATATAAAATCTTTATTTCCCAATTCTCCGCGCTGAAGTGAATATCTTCCCGAAAGATCCAATTCATTTCCCGGAAAAATCTGTTGATGAAAAAGCAATTCAAAAAGATTTCGATCTTTAAAATATTCCTCGGGCATATAATTATTCTGATAAAAAAGACTGAAATTTGTTTTATCCGAAAGCCTGCTGATAATTCTTGCCCCATAATAAATTTGCCTTTGATTTTCTAATTGATAGCGAGAAGTAATGGCATAGCTGGTAAAAATAGTAAAGGAAGTTCTAAACTTTTCAAAAGCTAAATTAGCGGTATAAAAGCTTGTGTTTCCGGTAAATCCTGTGAGGTAATTTTCAGTTTTACCAAATTGCCCTTCTAGATTTACATTAAAAATTCCGATTTTTTGATCTAAACTTACTTTAAAAAAGCGCTCATAATAATCAAATTGTTTGGGTTCTAAACGATCCTGATATTTTTGAAATCCGTTGTAAAGCATTACCGATCCCGTTGAATGATATTTATATTGTAAACCATATTGCAGAAAATTTCTGTAAGGCGCAGCAAGAAATAAAGTATCACGTTGAAAATTTCTTGCATCTCTCATATAATTGGCAAAAACATTCAGTTTATTAGAGATTTTATATTGAATATTTCCGTTGAATGTACTTGTATTGGTAAAGTATCCTGCAAATTGCGGACTTGCACGCATATACATCACATTTCCATTCAATCGGTCAAAAGTGGCCTGAGCTTGTGCCATATACGCACTGCCTTCTAATTCTTTTGTTTTGCTGTACGCTAATTCTCCCGAAACAGTTATGTTTTTTGTAAGTTTAAATTTTCCTGTAGCATACGGAAGATGAGCTTCTGAATCAAGGCGAATTGTTCCATAATTAAGCTCTTCCGATCTTGGAATTTTATGAAGATAACCAGCTGTGATTTCCGATTCTTTTCGAATTTTAAAAGTGGAATACACATTAAATTCATCTTTAATATCTCTGAAAAACCTCGGATGATTATAAAAACCTCCCAAACTGAATTTCTTGAAATCATATCTAATTTCGGCTCCCCGACCATATCTTGCAAATTCAGTTAAATAAGATGCTGAATAATTTTTATCTCCTAGATGAACAAAAAAATTGTCTCGTTTATAATTGATAAAATACTCTTCATATTGTGTAAACGAGTTAAATTCTACAGGATTTTCTGTGACGGCATGAAATTCAATATTATTTTTATTGTCTTTATCCAGACTTCCTTTTCCATAAATTTCTCCCTGAAAGCCATCCTGATACATTCCCATATTATGCATTCCGATAAAAGATAAAGAAGCGGCAACAGAAAGTCTGTGATAAATATCGTCTTCCACAGGTTTTACAGAAATGATCTTTGTACTTACGTAAACAGATTGATTTTCTGTAGGGTTTTCTCGTGAATACACCGAAAGGTTTAAATTTTGATATTCATTTTGTCCGAGTTCTGCATTCGTTGTTTTATGAATGCTGATAATTTTTGTTTCGCCCGGCTGCATCATAAGATTGGGTACATGATCTACGATGGCATTTTTACTTTCTAGAATAAGGTTTTCCACAATATTTCCACCATTTTTTATTATAAATGATGCCTGAATGGTTTCACCGGCTCTTATAAATTCTGGCGAATCAAGCGCTGTCACGGAAAGTTTTCTGCTTCCGGAAATAATAATGTTCTCTTTTTTGGTGAAACGGTTACCATTCGCTTGATCGGTTCCATAGATAATCACAGAATATATTCCTTGCGGCGCTTCTGCCGAAATTCTTAGTGGAACAATATAAGATTTGCTTTCACCAGCAGAAATATTGAATTCACTTTTGGATAAAATCGGAATAATGTTAGGATTGGAAGTGGTTACTTCAATCGTGAATTTTTTGTTTTCTGAACTTGAATTTTCTAAAATAAAGGAAATAGAGGTAGACGTTCCCGGTAGCAGACTATCTTTTTTAGTAACAATTTCTCTCGATTGTTGTTGGGAAAAAGTAAGTACAGGGAATAATAAGGAAATATATAAAGTCCAAATTTTAATCATTCTTTATTTCTAGTTCCACATTCAGGGCGAAGGCATTTTCGTTTTCATCTGTGGCAATAATCACCGCATTATATTTATCGGGCGGTACTTTGCTGATGTCGATAGGAAACGATTTGGAGGTGTGAGGCAACAAACCCATTTCAAGACTGGTAAAAGTTCCAATCTTGGCTCCGTTTTTTCGATTATAAATTTCTAAGGTAGCAGAAGGTTTGCAATACAGATTACCATTGTTGGCAATCGCAATTTTGGCAACTTTTATTCCTTCTTCTTTATCAATTTTTACACTTTCAAATTTAAGATCAGGTTTTGCTTTTTCAGTATCAAAATCTGTGATTACCTGAATGGCATATCTTACAATCGAGGTAATATTTACTCCTTGTTTATTATCATTGGGCTTAATATCTTCCACAGGTTCTACCATGATTACACTCCAGTAACTTCCGGGTTCAGAAATTTTATTAGGAATAGTGATTTCATAATAAATCTCTGTTTTTTCTTTTCCTTTAAGCGTTACTAAATTGGTGTTGAATTTTATCCAGTCAATATTAGTTCGATCATTGGTGTGCGGTGTAGAATAATTAATGGTTCCATCTGATTTATAACTAAAATCCTGAAGGAAAATTTTTACGTTTTGCGGTTGACTGCTTGTATTTTCTAAAGCAATTTTTCCTTTATAAACCTTTCCGTTTTCTACTTTATAAGTATGGGAAAGCCCATTGAGAACCACAATTCCTGCCTTCAAAAAACTAAATTGAAGGATGAAAGTGAGCAATAGGAATATACGCTTTATCATAATATATGTAAAGTTTGGAGTTAAATCGATAGCAATACAAGATCAAGAAGAAACGTCATGCGATTTCTTCTTGCCTGTAATTAAAGATGAAATTGGGACAGTTAGTTGTCCGAAATAGTGTACGTAACCGTCGCTACAGTAGTTGCAGTTGCCTGTAAATCTGCATATACAGCTACACCACCAGGCCCACTTCCGGGAGCTAAAGCATAGGTAAGGTTATGTCCGTTATTGGCTCCATTTCCTGTGTAAGCACTTCCGATTCCTGAAATGATGGTTTGGTCTGCAGCACTCAGCGTTAGCTGAGCAGACGGAGTTCCCAAAGTTCCTCCTCCGGAACCTGTAGCCGCTGCCGCTGTTACGTGAATATCAATCCCCGGAATAATAGCGTTAAGCTTTACAGATACATTACGAGTAGGATCTGCAACAGATTTTATAGAAGAATAATTAAGCCAAAGTGTGTTATTGGCCGCATTTGCTACAATAGGTTGCCCTGCTTCTGTAGGTGCTGTAAAGCCTAATGTAATGTTTTTAGTAGCGGCAGGCTCAATATCTACCAATGCTACTTCCGGAATAGAAATCGTTATCGTGTGATTGTCTGTGTTGGTGTCTTGTGCATGTAGTGTAGCAGAGAAAGCTACGGCAGCTAAAGACATAGCTAATGTGAATTTTAATTTTTTCATGTTATTGTTATTTGGTGAAGTGAAGTTAATAAAAATCAATATGATATGAAATATTTTAATAATATTTTTTTATGCTTATACATTCAACCTCAATATCTTAATGTTATTGAGAATAAATGATTTTCACATAATTATTAAAAAGATATATATTAAATTTATGATTATAATCAATTCACCAAAAAAGCCTTACACAGTTTTGTATAAGGCTTAAATTTATTTTTCTTGAAATTTTTTTTTAAAAAACTATGCCCAGTGCGGATCGGAAACAGTTGGTTTCCCAGATTCTGTTCTTCCTGCAAAATACCAGATATGAGTTCCTGAAATTAGTTTTAGATCATACCAACCTTTCATTTTATCTAAATTGATTGTGATTTTTTCTTCCGATTTGTTTAAAGAAATTTTCTTTTGTGTTTTAAGGTAAAAATCTTCAATCGTTAATTCAGTAGTATTTTTGCCGAATTTTTTAAATGTAAGTTCAACTTCATTTTTAGAAGGAATTTCTTTAAACGATATTTTTAGTTCAGGCGTATTTTCGCCTTTAAAGTTTCTGTAAAAGCCGTTTGGTCCTAAAACTTCATAATCATATTTCCCTGAATTTGTAGCGTGTGACAATTCTTTTTTAGCATATAAAGCATAAGAAAAGTGATAGTTGTCCGAATTAAATTGTGTTCGGTCGTAAATCAATAACGGAACGCCTACCTCAGCCAAATTGCTCATTTTAATGTTGCCGTTTTCAAGATTCACTTCATAATGATAAGGAAGTGAATTGGATGGTTTTAAACCTCTTTCCTGGATTTCTAGTAAATGATCATTCAATTCATTTGCTGCATACCATTTTAATTGAGGAACAGGTTTATTTTTCGCAGAATTGATGGTTTTAGCATATTCTTTTTGATTTAAATAATTCATCTGCGGAATTTTTACGCTTGATGAATTAAATGCCGAAGTCAAGTCTCCACAAATTGCTCTTCTCCAATCACTGATATTATCAATCTTTACGTCTTTCTTATATTTTTTCTGAATAAATTTTTCTAAAAACTGCAACACCGAAGTATGATCCGAAACTTCTGAATTCACAAACCCTCCTTTCGTCCAGGGCGAAGCAATGATCATCGGAACCCGATAACCTAAACCAACTGTTCCTTCAACTTTTTCGTAATCTTTCAAATTTTCTTTCGACATATATTCTTGGCTTTTGTCCACATATTCCACGCCTTCTTTTCCGTTCAGATCAACAGGTTGACTTGGATTAAGAGGCGGAGCAAAAGGTAAAACGTGATCAAAATAGCCATCGTTTTCATCATAATTAATAATGAAAATGGTCTTTTTCCAGGTTTCAGGATCTTTGGTTAAAATATTCAGCACTTCAGAAATATACCACGCGCCATACCACGGCGAACTCGGATGATCGGAGAAATGCTCAGGAGCCACCAACCAAGAAATCAAAGGCAACTTTTTATCCTCAACATCTTTTCTGAACTGATGCAAAACATCACCTTTCGGAACAACCAGTCTTTCACCGTTTTCATCTTTTCCTATTTCAATTTGATGATAATCAGGATCGTTGATGTTGGTGGTAAATGCTTTTTCGTGTAGATTTTTTTCTTTCTGAGAAAGTTTGGCAAAATTCTCAGGTTTATATTCTTCCAAATCACGGTTGAGCTCAGCGATTATTCCTTCCAATCGCTCTTTCTCCTTAGGGTTTTTCTCGATTTCCTTCTTTAACTGAGAAATGATATTCGGAATATTCTCATGATACCCTTTCGAGAATTTTACATTAAATTTTGAAAACCATTCAATTGGATTATCGGTGAAATTACTCAACCAAGATTCCTGTTCACCAGACATTCCTTTTGGAAGGCTGATTTCATTCTGATAAATTTTCCACGAAACATTTTGCTCTTCTAAAATTTCAGGAAAAGCTTTCCATTTCGCCTGTTTTGCTTTATCGTAATCTATATTTTCATTATAAACATTGGCTTTCACTTTACCGTTTTGCTGCTCACGAAGTGTACCCGACCAAAGAAAAAGTCTGTTGGGAGTGGTTCCCGTTAACGATGAACAGAAATATTGATCGAAAATTGTAAAAGCATCCGCCAGCTGATAATAAAACGGCAGATCTTCACGGTTGTAATAACCTAACGTCAGCGGAATATTTTTATACTCTTTATTTCCTGAAGCTTTCGACTGAAGCCATTTATCAAATTTTCCTTTGTTTAAAGCATGTTGCTGATTGTCCCATGAATGTGGCAGCGAACTCATCCACGTCGCTTTTGTATTTCTTAAATCTAAACGAGCCGGAGCAGCATATTTTCCATCATCATTTTTTTGAAAGAAAACGGAATGACCATCTTCTTTTTTAAAAGCTCTTTGATCTAAAAATCCTCTCACGCCTTTCAATGCACCGAAAGCGTGATCGAAAGAACGGTTTTCCTGCATCAATATCACCACATGCTCGGCATCATAAAAGGTAGACTGAGCGTCGGGCTCTATTGCTAATGCTTTTAAAATAGAAGGGTGCAGCATGGTAGAAGTTCCCAATCCTGCTAAAAGCAAACTCGATTTTTCTAAAAATTCTCTTCTTTTCATATCC
>DKLU01000149.1:705-10203 GCA_002455915.1 Chryseobacterium sp. UBA6632 | reverse complement strand
CTGAGGAATATGCACACTTTTTAGAAGTTTTTGAAAGGGTGGTAATTCCTGAAGAACTGCAGTATGCTTTTTTCATTGAAGGTGGAACATTGGGCGTTGAAAACGCGATGAAAGCTTGTTTCGACTGGAAAACACGCAAGAATTTTGCGAAAGGTCTTGATACAGAAGCTGGAATTTGCATCCATTTCAGACAGGCTTTTCACGGAAGAAGTGGTTATACTTTAAGCTTAACAAATACTTCAGATCCAAGAAAGTATCAGTATTTTCCGATGTTTGAATGGCCTAGAATCTTAAACCCTAAATTAACGTTCCCGATTACGGAGGAGAATTTAGAAGAAACTATTAAGAACGAAAGATTGGCTTTAATTCAGATTGAAGAAGCAATTTTGATGAATCCTGATAAAGTGGCGTGCATCATCATCGAGCCTATTCAGGCTGAAGGAGGAGATAATCATTTCAGAGATGAATACTTACAAGGATTGAGAAAAATTTGTGATGATAATGATATTCTGTTGATTTTTGATGAAGTGCAAACAGGAATCGGAATCACAGGAAAAATGTGGGCTTTCCAGCATTTTACGGCAAAACCGGATATTATTTCTTTTGGTAAAAAGGCGCAGGTTTGCGGTGTTTTGGCGAATAAAGAAAAGTTTGATGAAGTGCCGGATAATGTCTTCAGAGAAAGTTCTAGGATCAATTCTACGTTTGGAGGTAATTTTATTGATATGCTTCGTTTCCAATTGACGATGGAGGTTATTGAAAAAGAAAATTTGGTAGAAAATGCAAGAGTTGTTGGTGATTATCTGTTGGAGGAGCTTAAATTATTGGCAGAAAAGTATCCTGAGAAAATTTCAAATGCAAGAGGAAGAGGGCTAATGTGTGCGATAGATTTGCCAACAGCAGAACAGAGAAATACTTTAAGAGAAGTACTTTGGAACGATGGTTTAATCATCTTACCATGTGGAGATCAGTCACTTCGTTTCCGTCCTCATCTGAATGTTACGAAGGAAGAAATCAAGTTGGCTTTAGATAAAATTGAAAATAATATTAATAAAATTTAAAACTGATAATTTGTAATTTTCAAAAAAACGTCATATATTTAGATACTCAAACGGAAAAGAATATGGAAAGAAGTACAAGAGTATCAGTTTTTGAAAGTGACAAACAAGCAGAAATACAGCTTATCAAATCCAAATTAGACGATGCGCAGATTAAAAATGCGATCGAGAACAGTTATCTTACTTTTACGACGACGCCCACAGCTACATCGTTGAAAGTAATGGTAAAATTGGAAGATGAGAAGAAGGCATTCGAGGTAATCGATGGCTATCTTCAACAAAGTGAAAATCAATAAAAAACAATTTCATAATTTTAAATTTTACTACTTCGAACCGAAAATTAATTTTAATTAGTTTTCGGTTTTTTTTGGTTTAATGAGTGTTCTTATTGATTAAACTCAGATTTCACTTAGTATTAGAGATGTCACATTGAGCGAAGTCGAAATGTTTTTCAGCCATAATTAAAAGGTAAAGGAAACATGATAAATTAAATATGTTAGGTTTGAATAGCGCACATTTTAACTAAATCATATATTGAGAGAAATCGAAAAATATTTTAAAATTAGAATAAGCCTTTAAAATTATATTAAAACAAAAGGTTTAACGTTTAAGCTTTGTTTTATTTTTAATATCTTTAAGGTTAATTCTAAAAATATTAATTATGATAGAACAAATCATTGGGTACTCAGGAGCGTTAATTTCATCAATATCATTTTTACCGCAGGTGATTAAATTGTGGAAGACCAAATCGGGACACGACCTTTCTATGGTGACCTTATTTTTTCTTACACTGAATGCCATACTTTGGGTAATTTACGGTTTGATGAAAGATGCAAAACCGCTTTGGATTACCAATATTCTGATGCTGACGATGCTGATTGTGATGATTATTCTGAAGATAATGTATAGAAATAATGCACCAATTTCTAAGGATTAAAGCTGAACGACCTTCTTATTCATCTTTATGTAAACAAAATTTAATGAATTTATTTTTAATTAAATGGCTAATATTCAGGGGTTAAATAATCATTATCTGATATGAACAGAGATTCTGTTTTAACTTATGCTCATAAAAACTATCAATGAATATAGTGTCCATGAGCTTTTTAACATAAAAAACTTTATAAACTACACTTTTAAATATTTCAATTTATTATAAACATGGAGCAAGAAATTAAACTAAGAAAGGCAGAAATTGAAGACAGAAACATTATTTGGGATATTCTGCAACAGGCCATCGAAAGAAGAAGATTAGACGGAAGTACGCAGTGGCAACAGGGATATCCTAATCTTGGAACCGTGGAAAGCGACATCGAAAAAGGTTTCGGATATGTGATGACGGTGGATGGGGAAGTAGCGGTTTATGTTGCTTTAATTTTGAATGATGAACCTGCTTATAGCTCAATTGAAGGGGCTTGGTTGAGCGATGGAGAGTTTGTCGTGGTACATCGTGTGGCGGTTGATGAAAAGTTCGCAGGACGAGGATTGGTTAAAAAATTATTTGATCATATTGAAGATTTTACAAGATCACATGACATCCAAAGTGTAAAAGTAGATACCAATTTCGATAATGTAGCGATGCTTAAAATCCTTGAAAGTAAAGGATATTCTTATTGTGGAGAGGTTTTTCTGGCGGGCGGAATGAGAAAGGCTTATGAGAAGATTATTATTTGATAAAAAAGTTAAATCTACTTTCATTGAATTTTTAAAAGATCCTATATTTATAAACTCTATTGAGTTTGTTCGTTTGGTTCAGAACTAATTTCTACATTTGTTCAAATTTTATATACAATGCATAATAGTATAGAGATTGATGAAAAAATTTTTCAGGATGCCGTAAGATTTTATGGCGCCATTTTCAACATTCCTCCTTTAGCATCAAAAATATATGCCTATTTGCTGTTCGATCACGAACGGGTTGGGATTACGTTTGATGAATTTGTAGAAGTACTTTCTGCGAGTAAAAGTTCTGTTTCCACAAGTATTTCGCTGTTATTAAATGCAGAATTAATTGTAGATCACAACAAGATGGATGAACGGAAAAGGTATTTTTTCCTCAACGATGAATATAAGAAGATAAGATTTGAAAAAATAGTTCAAAAGATGCAAGACGAATTAAAACTACTGGATGACCTCAACAATTTTAAAAAAAATCAGGACGAAGAATACAATGAAAGAATTGAAGCTTATAAGGCACTTTTAAATAAAAACATAATAAATATTCAAGAATCTCTTAATAAACTATAAAATGAACAACAAGCTAGTTATACTTTCTATTGCAGTGCTTTCACTTACAGCCTGCAACAAAGAAGCTCCAAAACAGGATGGCGCAAAACCATATCCTGTTGTAAATGTGGAGGCAAAAAATATAGTGGGCTATCAGACGTTTCCGGCTACCATTCAAGGTAGGGTAAACAATGATGTTCGCGCGAAAATACAGGGATATATCACTCAGGTTTTAGTAGATGAAGGGCAGTACGTTACCAAAGGACAGCCGTTATTCCGTCTTGAAACAAATATTCTGAATGAGAGCGCAGCCGCTTCCAAAGCAGGAATCGGTGCAGCTGAATCTACCATTGCAGCAGCTCAGGCAGCTGTAAGTGCGGCGAATGTAGAAGTTAATAAACTGAAACCACTGGTTCAGAAAAACATCATCAGTAATGTTCAGTTGCAGACGGCTCAGGCCAATTTGGCTCAGGCTCAGGCTCAATTAAAACAAGCTCAGGCTTCTAAAAGTCAAGCGGTTGCCAATTACAAAGGTGTAGAAGCAAACATCGAATATTCAATTATTCGCGCGCCTATTTCCGGAGTGGTGGGCAGACTTCCTTTAAAAGTGGGAAGTTTGGTTGGTCCAACAGATCAGACTGCTTTAACTACAGTTTCGGATACTTCTCAGATCTACGCGTATTTTGCAATGAATGAAAAAGAATATTTTGATTTCCTTGAAAAATCTCCGGGAGCTTCAATGCCGGAAAAGATCAAAAATCTTCCGATGGTTGAGTTACAATTGGCAAACGGAAGTCTTTATCCTGAAAAAGGTAGAATTGAAGCAATTACAGGGCAAATTGATCCTACAACAGGTACCATTCAGTTCAGAGTTGGATTTACCAATGCTCAGAAATTATTAAGCAACGGTAATAGCGGAACAATCAGATTCCCTCAAACGTACGACAATGTTTTGGTGGTTCCTGAAAGTGCTACTTACGAGCAACAAGGGATCGTTTACGTTTATAAAGTGGAAAAAGATACTGCTAAAAATGTTGTGGTGAATGTAATCGACAGAATCGACAATATGGCTTTAATTAAAACAGGGGTAAACAAAGGCGAAATGATTGTGGCTGCAGGAATTGGAGGATTAAAATCCGGAACTGCCGTGAAGCCGAAGCCAGTGAAAATGGATAGCCTTGTTCAATCTATAAAACCGAAATTCTAAGATGATTAAAAATTTTATAAACAGACCGGTCTTATCCACCGTAATCTCAATCTTGATTGTGATTCTCGGGGTGCTAGGACTGATCTCGCTGCCGGTTACCCAGTATCCGGACATTGCGCCGCCTACGGTAAGTGTAAGTACAACCTACACCGGAGCCAATGCCGAGACTGTAATGAAAAGTGTGGTAGTACCTTTAGAAGAACAGATCAACGGGGTGGAAGGTATGGATTATATTACTTCTACGGCGGGAAATGATGGTTCTGCACAGATTCAGGTATTCTTTAAACAAGGTATAGATCCGGATATTGCTGCGGTAAACGTACAAAACCGTGTATCGAGAGCAACTCCGCTTCTTCCAAGTGAGGTAACGCGTTCTGGGGTTGTTACTCAGAAACAGCAGACGAGTGCCTTGATGTATATGTCTTTCTATTCTGAAAATAAAGATCTTGATGATGTATACCTTCAGAACTTTTTGAATATCAACGTTATTCCCAATCTTAAAAGAATTAATGGGGTAGGTGATGCCAACGTTTTCGGAGGTAAAAACTACTCAATGAGAATTTGGCTAGATCCGGCTAAAATGGCGGCTTACAGTGTAACTCCTACTGATGTTACCAATGCCATCAATGAGCAGAGTAGAGAAGCTGCAGCTGGTTCTATCGGACAAAACAGTGGTAGCTCTTTCGAATATATCATTAAATATGTTGGTAAATTCAACGATAAAGAGCAATACGATAATATCATCATTAAATCTCTTGCAGATGGGCAAAACCTGATGCTGAAAGATGTTGCCAAAGTAGAATTGGCAGGTCAGTCATATACAGGAATCGGGGAAAACGGAAACTATCCATCGATCAGTATGGGGATCTTCCAGACGCCGGGATCTAATGCTCAGGAGATTATTGCTAATATTAAAACGTATCTGAAATCAGCGGAAGGAAGCTTCCCTCAGGGAATTAAATATACATACAACTTCGATACTAACGAATTCTTGGATGCATCTATTGAAAAGGTAATCCATACCTTGATTGAAGCATTTATTTTGGTATTCATCGTGGTGTATATCTTCCTTCAGGACTTTAGATCTACATTAATTCCGGCCATTGCGGTTCCGGTTTCTATTGTGGGAGCGTTCTTCTTCCTGAATTTATTCGGTTATTCATTAAACTTATTAACGTTATTCGCGTTAGTACTTGCCATTGGTATTGTGGTGGATGATGCGATTGTCGTCGTGGAAGCTGTTCACGCCAAGATGGAGTACGGTATTCCGGATGCTAAAAAGGCTACGGTAGCAGCGATGGACGAGATCACAGGAGCGATTATTTCAATCACCTTGGTAATGGCATCGGTATTTGTTCCGGTAACATTTATCACGGGTCCTACAGGGGTTTTCTATCAGCAGTTCGGTATTACACTAATTGTAGCAATCGTAATTTCTGCGGTAAACGCCTTGACCTTGAGTCCGGTTTTATGTTCATTATTCTTAAAACCACACGATGCTCATCATGCAGAATATAAAAATTTAAATTTCCTTCAGAAGTTTTTCTACAAGTTCAATATTGCTTTTAAAACAACAACAGACCGTTATGGAAGAGGATTTGTATTCTTGTTGAGACATAAATGGGTTACGTTACTTATCTTCGCTGTTACAGGTGGAATTTTATATTGGGCGAGTACAACCATGAAGAAAGGTTTCGTACCAACGGAAGATAGAGGGATCATCTTTACCGATGTTCAGTTGCCTCCGGGAGCTTCTATGGAAAGAACATACAACGCTTTGAAAACACTTCAGGCCAATGCATTGAAAGTTCCTGGTGTTCAGAACGTAACGATTTCTACAGGTAGAGGTTTCTTATCGGGGAACGGTAGTAATAATGGTTTGGCTTTCATTAAATTAGCACCATTTGAAGACCGTAAAAAAGACGGACAGACTTCTGAAGATATCACGAAAAAATTATTCGGTATTTCGGGTAAAGTTCCTGATGCTAAAATTGTATTCTTCCAGCCGCCGAGTGTACCAGGGTTTGGTAACAGTGCCGGTTTTGAGATGGTATTATTGGATAAAGCAGGTGGTGAATATGCAGATTTAGATAATACGACCAACGAATTCATCGGAAAGCTGATGCAGAGACCGGAGATTGAATTCGCGCAGACTTCATTCAACACAAAATATCCTCAGTATGAAATGCAGGTAAACGTTCCTCTTGCGAAAAAAGTAGGAGTTTCGGTAAGTGATATCTTATCAACCATGCAGGGATATATTGGAGGTATTTATACCGCTGACTTTACCAAGTATGGTAAGCAGTTTAGAGTAATGGTGCAGGCACTTCCTGAAAACAGACAGAACATTGAAAATCTTAATGAATTGTATGTGAAAACAGGTTCAGGCGTGATGTCTCCGATTTCACAGTTCGTGACGATGAAAAAAGCATACGGACCACAGTCGGTAAGCCGTTACAACTTGTTTACTTCTGTGAAGATTACAGGTTCAAACTCTGGAGGATACAGTTCCGGAGATGCAATTGCTGCAGTACAGCAAGTAGCTAAGGAAAGCTTGAATCAGAATTATGATGTAGAGTTTACAGGATTAACGAGAGAGGAACTAAACTCAGGTTCTCAAACCGTTTTGATCTTCGGATTAAGTTTAATTTTCGTGTATTTCATCCTTTCGGCTCAGTATGAAAGTTATATTCTTCCTTTGGTAGTGGTAATTTCTCTTCCTCTTGGGGTAATGGGAGCGTACTTTGGGCAAAAAGTGATGGGCTTGGAAAACAATATTTACTTCCAGATTGCATTGATCATGTTGGTCGGATTGCTCGCGAAGAATGCGATTTTGATCATTGAGTTTGCGGTTCAGAGAAGGAATCACGGTGAAACCATCGTTATGGCTGCCATTAATGCCGCAAAAGCGAGATTAAGACCGATCCTGATGACGTCATTTGCCTTCATCTTTGGTTTATTACCATTGGTTTTAGCAAGCGGAATTGGTGCAGTTGGTAACAGATCCATTGCAACGGGTGCGGCCATCGGTTTGTTAATAGGTACTATTTTAGGACTTTTCGTAATTCCGGTATTGTTCGTTATTTTCCAGACATTGCAGGAGAAAGTAAAACCTATCAAGCACGAAGAAATTAATTTAGCAGAATAAAATTAAGTTTGTTTATGGTTTTTGGTTTAAAGTTACATGACTGGAAACTAAAAACCTTAAACAATAAACTTTAAACCTTACATAATGAAGAGTTTATTAAACATCATAAAAGGAATAACTTTTTCAGTCGCTATTCTTGCTGCCGTATCATCTTGTATGGCAAGAAAAGAATATGAAAGGCCGAAAAATGTGGTAGACGAAAAGCTTTTCCGTACAGATATGCTTCCTTCCGACAGTACAAACGTCGCGAATGTTTCTTGGAAAGAAATTTTCACAGATCCAATACTTCAAGGACATATTTCGAAAGCTTTAGATAATAATTTGGATATAAGAATTGCGTTACAAAGCATTAATTCAGCAGAAGCTTATCTAAAACAAAGTAAAGCAGCGTATGAACCAACATTATCGGTGGGGCCGAATTATACTTTCCAGACACAGTCAATTAATACACAATTTGGTCAGATCATCGGGTCGAGAAGATATGTAAACCAATTTGATATTACAGCCAGTCTTGCTTGGGAAGCAGATGTTTGGGGTAAATTGAAAGCTCAGCAAAAAGCTCAGTTGGCAACTTATCTGGGAACCGTTGCTGCTCACAAAGCGGTAAAAAGTGACTTGGTGGCATCTATTGCTTCTGCCTACTATCAATTGTTGACGTATGACGAGCAGAAAAAGATCATCACAGAAACTATTAAAGTTCGTGAGCAGAATTTAGAAACAACAAAAGCGTTAAAAGAATCAGGAACATTAACGGAAGTTGCTGTTCAACAAAGTGAAGCGCTTGTTTTTAATGCTAAATCTTTATTAATTGATATTGATACACAGATTCAGCTATTGGAAAACACGATGAGCCTTTTAATGGGAGAGCCTTCTCACGCGATTGAAAGATCTACATTAACGAGCCAAAAAGTTCCGATTGATCTAAAATTAGGGTATCCTGCTCAATTATTGGCTAACAGACCAGACGTAATGCAGGCTGAATTTAGTCTGATGAATGCTTTTGAATTAACAAATTCGGCAAAAGCTCAGTTTTACCCAACGTTGAAGCTTACCGGAAGCGGTGGTTTCCAATCGGTAGATATTGATCATTTGTTCAGCGTAAACTCTTTATTTGCAACGGTAGTCGCTGGTTTGGCACAACCGATTTTGAATAAAAGAGCAATTCAGACCAATTACGATGTAAGTTTGGCGAACAAAGAAACGGCTTATCTGAATTTCAGAAAAACAGTTCTTACCGCTGGAAAAGAAGTGTCGGATGCGATCAGAGTTTTTTCGGTGCAGGATCAGTATATCGATTTAAAGCAAAAAGAACTGGATGCTTACAAAAAATCAGTTGACTTTTCTCAGGAATTGGTCAACTACGGTATGGCAAACTATCTTGAGGTATTGAATGCAAGCGTAAATTCATTAAACGCAGAATTGAATATTTCAAATGCAGAATATAGTAAAATGAAGGCTGCAGTTGAGCTTTATCAGGCTCTTGGCGGTGGCTGGAAATAATCATTACTAGATATTTTTCTTGGAAACGTATGTTATTTATTAGCATACGTTTTTTTTATTTGTCTTAAAACATCACAAAAACTGATTATTATATAGCAAATTACATATCTTATTAAATAAAATTTAATAAACTATTTGTATATGTGGTTTAAATACTTACTTTTGTACGGCTTTTGAATGAGAAGAGCAAGACGGGGGATTGGCGCAGTTGGCTAGCGCGTTTGACTGGCAGTCAAAAGGTCACGGGTTCGAATCCCGTATTCTCCACGAGATTGAATAGATTTCATAAAACTATTATTAAAAGACTATGAAGAAACTTTTTTTACTTTTATTTACAACGCTTTTGTTTGTGGGATGTA
>DKLU01000149.1:0-598 GCA_002455915.1 Chryseobacterium sp. UBA6632 | reverse complement strand
CTTTTGTTTGTGGGATGTAGTACGGATGATGATACGATTTATGATTACATTGGAACTTGGTCCGGAACATACGAAGGAGCAGATAAAGGAACTTGGAATATAGTTGTTGCCAGTGACGGAAAAGTAACGGGAACAATGCATTCTGAAGACAATCAGGAAAATTATTACATCTCTGGGCGTCTTTCTGATTCTGGTGATTTGAATGCTGTTGTAGGAACTCCTGAAGATGGTGAATTCAAAGGAACTCTGAACAGAAAAGATAAAAACGGAAACGGAAACTGGAGAAATTCAATTCCTACTCCGATCAGAACCGGAACTTGGAAAGGAGAAAAAAGTAAAAAGAAATAAGATAATTTCAAAAAAATACAATGAAAGCCTGTAAATTTTACAGGCTTTTTTGTTGTCTGAAAGTTCGTTTTTTTAACATTTCTTTAAGTATCAACAATGCTCTTTCTATCGTTAATATTAATGTATATTTGTATATATTTAGTTACTTTTAGTAAAAATCAGATGCGTATGATGACGAGATTACTTTCAGAAAATAGTAAATGGAATAAAATTTTTGTTTTAATAATTGCTTCAACAATTGCCGTTTCTT
>DKLU01000456.1:19421-20238 GCA_002455915.1 Chryseobacterium sp. UBA6632 | reverse complement strand
AGGATCTTTCAATCAGATTTCATTACGTTATGGAAGCGGGATTGCCAATGGTGGAGATGCCGGAAATACCCAAACTTGGAGAACTTATGGAGCACCGGATGAACAAACAGGAAAATACAACGGTGCATATTCCTTAACAGCGGTTGAACATATTTTGTTAAATCTTTCAAACAGATGGTCATTAAATGCGTATGCCGTTTATACACAAAGTAAAGGAGGTTCCGACAGTAATAATAAAGCCGTTGATTATTATAAAAGAGATATTTTCAATAAAAAATCTGAGTTTAATACCGGTGTAAGGGCAACGTATTATTTCAATAATTGGTTTCATATTTTATCAGAATTACACTATGCAATTCGAAAAGACGGAACACAAGATCCTGCATCGATGATGAAACTGGTGTTGGCACCCACAATTGTTCCTACAGCAGAAAGAAGCGTTTGGGCAAGACCACACATCAGGTTTATTGCCGAAGTATCAAGATATAATGATCAGGCAATGAATTCACTTTATTCTCCATTTCTACAACAGTCTGGCGCTAAAAGATTCGGAACGTATTTAGGCGTGAGAACGGAATGGTGGATATTTTAATTAAATACAACTAAAATTTACAATGAATATAAAATTTGGGACATCACTTCTTTCGTGGATTACGCCTGTCTGGACACCTGAAGCGGGAAAATATGCCATTGAGAAAACAGCACAATCAGGATTTGATCTTATTGAAATTCTTCTCCCATCATCAATGGATTTTGATTCAGTAGAAGTTAAAAAGCAATTGAAAACTCATAATTTAGATGTCGTTTGTTCTTTAAA
>DKLU01000456.1:0-19303 GCA_002455915.1 Chryseobacterium sp. UBA6632 | reverse complement strand
CGTTTGTTCTTTAAACTTACCAAAAGAAGCGCATATTGCCTTTTATCCAAAGGTTGCTGAAGAATTGATTAAAAAAGCGATTGATAAAACGTCTCAGCTTGAAACAAATTTGCTTGGTGGCGTTCTGCATGGCGGAATCGGTACTTTTTCAGGAAATCCTTTAACGGAAAATGAAGCGGAAGTTATTGTTGAAGTCTGGAGCAATGTCGCAGATTATGCGAAAGAAAAAGGAGTAAATATAGCGATTGAACCCATCAACAGATATGAAAGTTATGTCTGTAATACGGCTCAAAATGTTTTAGATTTAATTTCAAAAACAGGAAGAGATAATTTGTTTGTTCATTTGGATACTTTCCACATGAATATTGAGGAGAATAATTTTTATGATCCAATTATTGCTGCAGGAAAAAAATTAAAACATATTCACATCACAGAATCGCACCGTGGAATGCTGGGCGAAGGAACCGTAAATTGGAATGAATCGTTTAAAGCTTTAAAAGAAATCGATTTTGAAGGAAACTTAGTTTTGGAAAACTTCTCATCATCAATTCCCGGAATGCAGCAGATGGTTTCACTTTGGCAGAAATCTCCATACGAAGCCGAAGAACTGGCCATAAAAAGTTTACAATTTATGAAGAATTATTTCTAACTTTATTATATTCTGAAGCCTTTCGAATCTTTTCGGGAGGCTTTTCTTTTAAAATAACTTCACTTTTTGAGGTTAAAAATAAATGTTTCTTGATAAGTTTTCGGTTTAAGCAGGAAAGACCGATTTTGTTTTAGTAACTTTGCATTTCGTAAAATAGTTTTTATGCATAAAGCAGGATTTGTAAATATAGTTGGAAAGCCGAATGCGGGAAAATCTACACTTCTGAACCAGTTGATGGGGGAGAAGCTGGCGATTGTTACCCAAAAGGCACAAACAACAAGACACAGAATTTTTGGAATTTATAATGAAGAAGACCTTCAGATCGTATTTTCGGATACTCCGGGAGTATTGGATCCGAAGTACGGCTTGCAGGAAAAAATGATGGATTTTGTGAAGGATTCTTTGCAGGATGCAGACGTTTTTCTTTTCATTGTAGATGTTACCGATAAAGCGGAACCTTCAGAATTTTTAATTGATAAGCTGAATAAAATTCCGGTACCGGTTTTATTATTATTGAATAAAGTAGATCAAACGAATCAGGAAGGGCTGGAAAAACTGGTCAACGATTGGCACGAGAGAATTCCAAAGGCGGAAATACTTCCTATTTCTGCGTTAAATGCTTTCAATACAGAGATCATTTTACCAAAACTGAAATCTTTATTGCCGGAAAGTCCGGCATATTACGATAAAGATATGTATACAGATAAGCCTGAAAGATTTTTCGTAAATGAAGCGATTCGCGAAAAAATCCTTTTAAACTATGATAAAGAAATCCCTTATTCAGTAGAGGTTGTCACAGAACAGTTCAAAGAAAAGGAAGGAATTATTTTCATCGATTCTATTATTTATGTAGAAAGAGATACGCAAAAAGGTATTTTAATCGGTCATAAAGGAGAAGCTATCAAGAAAGTAGGAACAGAATCAAGAATTGATCTTGAAAAGTTTTTTGCCAAAAAAATCCACTTAAACTTATTTGTAAAAGTGAAAAAAGACTGGCGAAAAAATGATAGAGATTTGAAGAATTTCGGATACAGATAGACTAAAAAGTCAATATTCATCGTTGTATTAAAAGATTTTTATTATCTTTAAATTTAAATTATACACGAAATGAACTATTCAAATTCAAAATCCAACCCGATTTATATAGATATCATTTTATTTATTGTAAGATTATTTATTGGGTTTGCGATGATTTCACACGGGTTTTCTAAACTGCAGATGTTGTTTAATGACGGACAAATTCAGTTTTTCGTCTTCTTGGGTTTAGGTCCGAAAATCACGTTGATTTTAACGATTTTTGGTGAATTTGTTTGTTCGATATTCCTTATTTTAGGATTATTTTCAAGAGTTGCTTTAGGTTTTCTAATCTTTACAATGTTGATTGCAGGATTTGTAGTTCATGGCGCAGATCCTTTTGAAAAAAGAGAATTAAGTTTAATTTATTTATCGGTTTATTTATTGCTAATGACCTTCGGAGCAGGGAAAATCTCCGTAGATTATATGATCGAGAAGCGTAAAAGAGCAAACGACTGGTAAGAAATTAAAATTTAACCATACAAAAGAGGCTGTTACAAACAGTCTCTTTTTTTATGCACAGAAAATGCTTATTTTCGTAAAAAATGAAATATTATGAAGATAAAGCTGACTATCTGCCTTCTTGCGTTTCTTAATTTTTATGACGCACAAGAAAATATTGCTTATCAAAAGCCATCTGCCGAGATTTTAAAATTAGCAGATTATGAAAGACCACCAAGCGTTCTGATGAACAGTAAAAAAGACTGGATCGTGTTTACCTACCGTCCGACTTACAAAACCTTGGAAGATCTTAGCCAGCAGGAAATGAAGTTGGGAGGTTTGAGGATCAACCCTGTAACCAATATTTCAAGCACGGTTACTTATTTGAATAATCTGAAGATTAGAAAAATGAGTGATAAAAATGAAGTTCAGGTGAAAAATTTACCTGCAAACCCTAAAATTACATATACTTCATTCTCTCCGGATGAGAAAAAATTGGCCTTTACCAATACTACAAGCAAAGGAGTAGAACTTTGGATCGTAGATCTGGAGACTGCAACTGCTAAAAAAGTGACCGCCGATAATCTGAATGCCAATTTAGGAGTTCCTTATGTTTGGTATAAAGATTCTCAAAGCTTTTTAATTAAAACACTTCCGCAAAACAGAGAAGCATTGATCGATGCAAGTAAAGATTTGCCAACGGGGCCAATTGTTTCAACGGCTGACGGAAAAGTTTCTCAAAACAGAACCTATCAGGATTTGCTGAAGAATCCTCAGGATGAAAAGAATTTTGAAATTCTTACGTCTTCTGATATTTATAAAGTTGATTTTAACGGAGGTTTAACGAAAGTAAAAGATAAGGACTTGTATTCAAGTGTAAGCTTTTCTCCAGACGGAAATTATCTGATGGCAACCACGATTAAGAAGCCATTTTCATACATCGTACCTTTATACAGATTCCCGATGACCACTACTGTTTACGATGCTAAAGGAAGCGTGGTAAAAGTGGTAAATGAAGTTCCGCTGAACGAAATTATGCCTAAAGGATTCTCTTCTGTAAGACAAGGGAAAAGAGATATGGGATGGAGAAGCGATGCACCTTCAACATTAGTATATGCTGAAGCATTAGATGGTGGAGATCAATCTAAAACAGCAGATTTCAGAGATGAGGTTTTCACTTGGGAAGCGCCTTTCAACAATGCTCCAAAATCATTCTTTAAAACAAAACAAAGATATGGCGATGTTAGTTGGACGAACGATCATTACGCAATTGTTTCAGAAAGTTGGTACGATACAAGAAATGTAAAATCTTTCCTGATTGATCTGAATAATAATGAAACTAAAGTAATTGATGACAGAAATTATCAGGATGTTTACAGCGACCCGGGAAATTTTAATACCACTAAAAACCAATACGGAAGATACGTTGTAGATATCAAAGGCGGAAAATCTTACCTTATTGGTGATGGTTTCACAAAAGACGGTCAGCATCCTTTCATTGATGAAATGGATATGAAAACGCTGAAGAAAAAAAGACTATATACTTCAAATGTAAAAAACACCAAAGAGGAGATTATTGATATTTTAAACCCATCAAAAGGGGAGATCTTAACGACACAACAATCGGCAAGTCAATATCCGAACTACTTCAAGAAAAGTATTAAATCTAATAAAGCGGAGGCCGTTACCAATTTTGCTAACCCTTTTGAAAGCATCAAAGATGTATACAAAGAGGTCATCACGTATAAAAGAAATGACGGAGTTACTTTAACAGGCACTCTTTATCTTCCGGCAAACTACGACAGAAAAGCGAAGAAGGAAAAACTTCCTTTGCTAATTTGGGCGTACCCTACAGAATATAAAGATAAAAATACCGCAGGACAGAACACCCAAAATCCGAATGACTTCACATTCCCGTATTACGGATCATTTGTGTACTGGACGACGAAAGGGTATGCAGTACTTGATGATGCTTCTTTCCCAATCATCGGGGAAGGAAAAACAGAGCCGAATGATACTTTCATTACGCAGCTGGTGGCCAACGGAAGAGCGGCTATTGATGCGGTAGATCAATTAGGATATATAGATAGAACCAAAGTTGCGGTGGGAGGTCACTCGTATGGTGCGTTTATGACGGCTAACCTTTTAACACATTCTAAAGATTACGCGTGCGGAATTGCAAGAAGTGGTGCTTATAACAGAACATTGACGCCATTCGGATTCCAGAGCGAGCAGAGAAATTACTGGGATGTTCCGGAAATCTACAATACAATGTCTCCGTTTATGAATGCCGACAAAATGAAAACCCCAATGTTATTGGTGCACGGTGATGCAGACAATAATCCGGGAACATTTACATTGCAGACGGAAAGATATTTCCAGGCATTGAAAAACCTTGGAGCTCCTGTGAAAATGGTACTTCTTCCAAAAGAAGCCCACGGATATGCAGCGAAAGAAAATATCCTGCATTTGCTTTGGGAACAGGATCAGTTCTTGGAAAAATGTTTGAAGAAATAAATAGTGAAAACTCGTTCTTTTGAGCGAGTTTTTTTATTTTAAAAATTATAACCAAAATTACGATTAATATATCAGTATTTTTTACAATTAGCTAATATCAAGCTTAAGGGTAGTAATTCAGATATAGATGTTTATTCTAAGAAAATTTTTAATCTTAAAAGTTTAAATAGTTTCGATAAACAATTAAATAAATTAGTGGAATTAGTGTTTAAATATTATTTATCAATCGATCCAAGAACCTTTTGAGCAAATGAGTTTAAAGCATCCTTTTCGCTCATTCCGTTTTGTACGTTGGCGTGAACTTCCAAAGCTCCGCAAATGTTTGTAATTAACTCTCCTGCAACGTTCATATCTTCTTCTGTTGTTCCTCTGAACTCTGTAAAGCTTTCTAAAACTTCCAATGTTTTTTCAAGGTTTTCAGGAGTCTGGTTCTGAAAAAACTGTCTGATTACGGGTAACTTCATCTTATAATTCGTTAAATAAATTAATTAAACTTTCCGCCTGATTAGACTGCACCTGATTCACCAATTCACCGTTTTTGAAGATCGCAAAAGTAGGTAAGTTATCCACTTTAGCCAATTTTCTGCTTTCCGGTAATTTTTCTGCATCTATATAAAGGAAAGGAATACTGTCATTTTCAGACGCCAATTTTTTGAATTTAGGCTTCATGATTCTGCAGTTTCCGCACCATGTAGCACCGTATTGTACAACTACTTTTTCGTTATCGCTTACTATATTTTGAAGAGTATCTTCTGTTAATTCTGTATACATAAGTTTATTTTTTATTCTAAAAAATAAACAATGTAGCAATCTAATAATTTACCAATCTAACAATAAGAAAATCACTTTTAAAATTGTTAAACTGTTAAATTGCTACATTGTTATATTAAAAATTAAGGTATTAATTTTTTGCTAAATACTCAGCAGTAGAAGTTCTGTCCGCTTTCATTGCTTCTTTACCTTCTTCCCAGTTTGCAGGGCAAACTTCACCATGCTTTTGTACGTGAGTATAAGCGTCGATTAGTCTTAAATATTCTTTTACGTTTCTTCCTAGAGGCATATCGTTTACAGACTCATGGAAGATTTTTCCAGTTTCGTCGATCAAATACGTTGCTCTGTACGTTACGTTAGAACCAGTGAAAACTTCTTCACCTTCTTCATTGTATTCGAAATCCTGATCTACAATTCCTAAAAGGTTAGCCAATTGTCTGTGTGTGTCAGCTAAAAGTGGGTAAGTAACCCCTTCAATACCCCCGTTATCTTTTGAAACGTTCAACCACGCAAAGTGTACTTCGTTGGTATCGCAAGAAGCACCGATTACTTTAGTGTTTCTTTTCTCGAATTCACCTAAAGCCTCCTGGAAAGCGTGAAGCTCAGTAGGACATACGAAAGTGAAATCTTTTGGATACCAGAACAAAATAACTTTTTGTTGGTTTGCTGTTGCTTCTTCAAAGATGTTGATTCTTAAATCATCACCCATTTCAGACATGGCGTCTACCGTTACATTCGGGAATTTTTTTCCTACTAAAGACATAATTTTCTCGTTTTTATATTTAAATTTTCTGATACAAATATAAAAACATTTCATCTATCGAACAAATCAATATTGATAAATAAAATCTATAATTGTTTTTGATGTAAAATAGAATAAAATGTCCTTAAAATCGTGTTTTTCATTATATTAATTAGTGAATTTTCTTTTCTGATTTAAGTTTATATCTATGATATCCAAAAAGAAAACCTAAGCACTAACTTAGGTTAATTTAATATTTTTAAAATGAATTAATTAATATCCGTATTGGGAACTGTGGCACAGCTTCCATTTGAATTGCCACATTCGCTGCTTATAGAATCTATAGCGCCCTGAAGACTATCTGATACAATGGTTACTGTTTTTCCGTTACCACAGAAACAAGCATATCTTGTTCCTCCTTGAAATGCCTTTAATTCTTTTCTTGTTAACTTCTTTAAGTTTTTCATAATGTAAATAGTTTTAATTAATTCTAAATTTAGTGATTAAAATCTATTTAACAATAATTTTATGCATAAAAAAGACTGTCTTTTTAGGACAGTCTTTAAATTATGTATCTTAATATCCGAATATTTCGGTTAAGTTTAGTTTTTTTACTTCTCCAAGCTTCTGCATATCGGCTTCTTGTACCTTATCTTGTGATGCTACAAGACAATATGTGAAATTTTTACCTTTCATCTCTTTATCATGGAAGCTGTTGATGTCTGCAAACGTTAATTTCGGAGCCTGCTCGTAGGTGTTTTTTCTGATATCAAAATTATTTCCAAGCTTTTGAGCTCTTAAATAACTAAAGATAATTCCATCCTGCGTAATTCTTTCGGCTGCGATTGATTTCTTTAAACCACTTTTTGCCGTTTCGAAAAGTTGCTCAGATTTTGGAAGATTGGTTAAAAGCTCGTTCATTGCTGTTGTAGACTCATTGAATTTATCTGCCTGAGTTCCTACATACGCCATAATCATATCTTTATCATCTTTTTTTGAAGGTAAAGAGAAATAAGAATACGTAGAATAAGCCAACGCTTTAGATTCTCTAATCGTCTGGAATACAATAGATCCCATGCCACCGCCGAAATAATTATTAAATAAACTTACCGTCGGAGTGATCGCAGCATTGTACTGGTCTGCATTTCTGATCCAGAAAATTTCAGCCTGAACCATGTCATAATGCGCAAACAAAACCTTATTCTTATCCGTCGGAACTTGTGCAAAAGTTTTAGACTTAGGCATTTCTTTCAACGAGTTAGATACTTTATGAATCGGCGTTAAAGAAGCTGTAACTTCATTTCCGGATTTTGGACCGTAATAAAGTACTTTATGCTTAAAATTAAATAAATCATGAAGTACATTAATTAAATCTTCTGCTTTCAACGCGTCTAATTCAGCATCGCTTAACACATTATTAAACGGATTTTGAGCACCATACTGAGCAAAGCTTCTTAAGCCACTCATTATAGTTGATTTATTCTGTTTAGCATTTGCTCTTGATTTCTTCAGTCTTGCTTTATAAGAATCTAATGCCTGTTGATCCGGCTGACAGTTTTTAATTAAATCTTCAAATAAAGCGGCTGTTTTATCAAAATTTTCATTTAAACCTTCTAAAGTTACATACGTTTCTTCGTTCCCGGCACTTACATTAAAACTTGAAGCCAATTTGTAAAATTCTTTACTGATGTCTTCTGAAGATTTATTTTTTGTTCCTAAATATTCTAAATATTCCGCAGCTAAAGGAAGAATTTTATTATTCCATTTTCCTGAATCGAAATGATAATATAATCTGAATAGCGCATTATCTGTATTTTTTACAGAAAGTACATCTACACCGGATAATTTATTTTTAGCAATATCTTTATCAAAATTCAGCCAAACCGGAGAAATTGTAGCTTCAGGCATTGCTTCTACTTTTTTCAGGAAAGTAGACTGATCGTCTCTGTTCACAGAAACGGGAGTAATCGTTGGTTTATCAACCTTCGCAATGTTTTTATCTTCACCTTTTCTCTTGTAAACCGCTACGTAATTATTATCTTTAAGATATTTTGTAGCGAAATCCATGATGTCTTTCTTAGTCAGTTTTGAGATTTCCTCAATATATTCCAGCTGAGTTTTGTGATCTACTTCAGACGTAAACTCATCCATCAAAGATTCTGCTCTCGAAGTATATTTTTCGTACTTCTGAATTACATTTTTCTTCTCGTTGTTCACGATCGACTGAATAAGATCATCAGAAAATTCACCTTTTCTTAATTTATCAATTTCCTGAAGCAATAAAGTTTTTACTTCATCCAAAGATTGTCCTTCCGTAGGATTTCCCTGCAATAAAAGAACCGAATAATCCTTCAAAACATAAGGAAAAGCATAGGCTCCCAATAATTTTTGCTTCTTAACAAGATCAAGATCAATTAAACCGGCTTGTCCGTTCGTTAGCATACTTCCCACAAAATTCAGCAATCTTGCATCTTTTGTTGTAGCTCCCGGAAATCTGAATCCAAGCATTATATTATCCGGATTCGGACCAAAAACTTCTCTTGTGACAGGCGATGTAATTGCACTTTCCTGACCCACTTTATACTCAGGAACCGCCTTGTTTTTCATGTAAGAGAAAGACTTGTCGATCTTTGCAATCATCTCGTCAGGATTGAAATCTCCCGACATGATAACTCCCATATTGTTGGGTACATAATAATTGTTGAAATATTTTCTGATCGCTTTTAGAGAAGGGTTTTTCAAATGTTCAATCGTTCCGATCGTGGTTTGTTTTCCATAATTATTATTTGGGAAAATCGCTTCAAACATCGATTCGATTACTTTTCTCCTGTCATCATCCAAACCTCTGTTTTTTTCTTCATAAACAGCTTCTAATTCGGTATGGAAAAGCCTTAAAATAGGTTGTCTGAAACGTTCTGCCTGAACGGTTAGAAATTTATCCGTTGCATTCGCAGGAATGTCTTCTGTATACACCGTCTGTTCGAAAGAAGTAAATGCATTCGTACCATCCGCGCCCATTCCTGTCAACATTTTGTCATACTCATTGGCGATGGCATATTTTGCAGCTTCTCCTGAAACTTTATCAATTTCCTTATAAATCTCTTTTCTTTTCGCTTCGTCTTTTGTAGAATTATATTTCTCGTAAAGACCATCGATTTTATCTAAAAGAGGTTTTTCTTTAGCCCAGTCTTTAGAACCGAATTTATCAGTTCCTTTAAAAAGCATGTGTTCAAGATAATGCGCCAAACCGGTGTGATCTGACGGATCGGTCTTGCTTCCTGCTTTTGTCGCAATAAAAGTCTGAATTCTAGGTTCTTTTTTTGTCGGACTTAAAATAACCGTTAAACCATTTTTCAGAGTATAATATCTCGCTGAAGTGGGGTCGTTGGTTACGTATTTATAAGTATAACCGTTAGATTGTGCTTCTTTCCACTGGAAATCCTGCCCGTAAGCATATCCGCAGTAACTTGCTGCAGCAATACTCGTAGCAATAGTGAGTTTCTTTAAAAAGTTCATTGTTTAATTACTGTTGAGTTTTGATTATTGTTTAGTTAAATTTATCTAATAACTCTTTAATTCTTCTCATCGCCTCTCTCAATTCTTCTTCTGAAGCGGCATAAGAGAATCTGATACATTCCGGGCTACCGAAAGAAACACCACCTACGCAACCAACGTGAGCGTGCTCTAGAAGGAACATGGCGAAATCATCAGAATCTTTAATTTCAACTCCATCCAACGTTTTTCCGATGTAATGAGAAATATCCGGGAAGAAATAGAACGCTGCTTTTGGTAAAAGAACTTTAAATCCTGGAATTTCTTTCATCAAATCATACACAAGATCTCTTCTTACTTTGAAGGCATCAATCATGTATTTATACTCTGAAGGATCTGTATTTAAAGCGACGATAGAAGCTCTTTGAGCAACAGTATTAGCACCGCTCGTCATCTGTCCCTGAACTTTTTCACAAGCTTTAGCTAACCATTCCGGACAAGCAGAATAACCTATTCTCCAGCCTGTCATCGCAAATGCTTTAGACATTCCGTTGATTACAGCGGTTTGTTCATACACTTCCGGAAACTGTGCAATTGAAGTCGTTTTTGTTTCGTAATTGATATATTCGTAGATCTCGTCTGAGATAATAGTAACGTGAGGATATTTAGCAACAACTTTAGCGATCGATTTTAATTCGTCATAGGTATAATAACCACCAGAAGGGTTACATGGAGAACTGAAAAGGATTGCCTTTGTTTTATCAGTAATCACTTCTTCCAGTTGCTCTGCCGTTACTTTAAAATCTGTAACATAAGAAGTTGGAAGCATTACTGAGTTTCCACCCATCATTTTCACCATTTCATCATAGCTTACCCAATAAGGATTCGGAAGGATTACTTCGTCACCGTCATTCACAAGAGCTGCCAAAACATTAATAATAGATTGTTTAGCACCGTTTGCAACACAAATTTGAGATGGCTTGTATTCTAAGTTATTGTCTCTTTTAAGCTTGTTAACAATAGCTTCACGAAGTTCTAAAAATCCGGGAACAGGAGAGTAGTGACTGTAGTTTTCGTTAATGGCATCAAAAGCAGCCTGTTTAATATTATCAGGAACATCGAAATCTGGTTCACCCAATGTTAAACTAATTACATTGATGCCTTTAGCTTTCATTTCTCTTGCTTTGTTAGACATTACGAAGGTTTGTGAGTAACCCAATCTATTTACTCTGTCTGAAAGTTTATTCATTATATATCTACTTTTTTTGCTTTTCGAACAAATATATGATAAAAACGTCAATTTTAGTATAATATTGGGTATTATTCGGGGTTGTTCAGAAAAATTCTTATTCTTATTTTTGAAAACAACTAATAATTATTAACATCCGATGTATAAACTACTATTTTTACTTTTTGTGTCATTTTTTTCAGCTCAGAATTATCGTTTTGTGTATGAATACAAAATGAAACCTGATGTCAATAAAAAAGATTCACTAATCACAGATTATATGAATTTAGACACCAACGGGAAAAAATCTTTTTTCTATAATGCGGTAAAATATGAGCGGGATTCTACTTATAGCAAAGATCAAAATTATGGTCAATTGCTTACTTCAAAAAAATACGATAGAAATTTGGGCTATCTTATCGAGAAAGATTATGCTAAAAAAGCAATGAAATTCTATGATAAATACAAAAGTGTTCAGCTGATTATTCCTGATTCTGAAATGCCAAAATGGAAAATAGAAAATGAATTCACCACAATTAATACTTTAAAATGTCAAAAAGCCACAACCTTTTATAAAGGAAGAAATTGGGAAGCGTGGTTTAGCAAAGAGTATCCGATCAGTGACGGACCTTATAAGTTTACAGGGCTTCCCGGATTGATTGTTAAAATGAAAGATGCAAATTCTGATCATGAATTTAATTTAATTCAAATCAAAAAAGTAAAGAATATTTTCACTTTGGTTCCTAAAAATGGTAAATCGGTTACCTCAAGTGAATATGTGAAATATTTAAAGAATGATTCTGGAAATATCAATGATAATATTGAAGCAATGAATATAAATTCTAAAAATGGCACGATGGGAGTTCATTTGAAAGACGGATATATTTCTACATTAGACCTAAATGAATTAAAAAAATCAAAAGATTTTGATGCTGCAGTGGCAAAAAAACTACAGCGAACCAACAATCCTATTGAAAAGGATATTCAATAAATTACAAGGCTGTCCTCGGGCAGTCTTTTTTATTTACGGATTTACAGTTTGAATAACGCTAATAAAAACTTATTTTTGCGTTTTATAATAATTCAGATGTCTACAACGTTACTACTAAAATACTTTCCCGATCTTACAGAGAAGCAGATTGAGCAATTTGCAAAGCTGGAAACTTTATATAATGAATGGAATGAAAAAATTAATGTGATTTCCAGAAAAGATATGGAATCTCTGTACGAAAAGCATATTTTACATTCATTAGGGATTGCAAAAGTGATGGAATTTGCACCAGGAACAAAGGTTTTAGACATTGGAACGGGCGGCGGATTTCCGGGAATTCCTTTGGCTATTTTATTTCCTGAAGCTCAATTTACTTTAATTGATTCTATCGGAAAGAAAATTACAGTCGTAAATGCAGTGGCTGAAGGTGTGGGATTAACCAACGTAACAGCCATTCATGGAAGAGCGGAAAAATTAAAGGAAAAATTCCATTTTGTAGTAAGTCGTGCCGTTACGCAAATGCCTGAATTTTTGAGATGGCTGAAAGGAAAGTTTGAAAAAGAACAAATTAATCCAAAACATAACGGTATTTTGTACTTAAAAGGTGGTGATTTGGCTGAAGAACTTGCTGGATTAAAATGTGAAATTTTTAATCTAAAAAGTTATTTTGATGAAGAATTTTATGATACTAAAAAAGTAGTTTATTTATCAAAAGGTAATTTTAATTCTTAATTTAACATAAATAAGGAATAATTTTTGCTAAAAGTAATTATCAAAGATTTAAAGTGTTTATATTATGAAAAAGTTTCTCAATATTGGTTTTTCTGCTGTAATTTTAGGGGTAATTTTTATCTCGTGTAATGATGATGACGAAAATTATCAAACCATTAAAGCGGTAGAAAAAATAAAAATAGACAGTGTAAATATCCCTCAGGATACGATGCAAGTACTTGGTGTGCAGGCGATAAAAACATTTTCAACATATACGTCTATGTGTGAAGGATTTTATGGATATGATTATGTTAGCGGTGAAAATTTAACAAGAACGGTAACTTCTTATAAATATATTACAGACGGAGTTTGTAGCACAAATAATCATGCTGCGTCCGGACAAATCAATTTCAGTCCGCAGGAAGCAGGAACTTACACCTTTAAATTCTGGACTGGCGGAGATACATGGCTTACAAAAACAATTATTGTTAAACCTTAATGAGATTAAAATTTTTAGCGTTTTTACTTATTTCAACTCAAGTTTTTTGTCAGAAAATTCCTTGGAATGAAAATCGAAAATTGGTTTGGGATAATTTTAAAAGTACGGTTAATCGTCGTGGTGGAGCAGATGTAGTTGCCTATACCAATTGCGGAATTCAATATGAAGTTGTCAAGTCTTCTGATCTGAAAGTGCCTGTGAAATTGACGATTCAAGCTGTTTTTAACGAAGAAAAGTCATGGAAAGATACAAAACGTATTACAGATTATGTTTTGGTTCATGAGCAGAAGCACTTTGATATTGCTGAAGTTTTTGCCAGAAAACTGAGAAAGCAAGTTTCGGAAAGAGTGAGAACTTCTGGAGAATTCAATAAATATTTTCAAGCAATTTATCTCAAAACGTTAAAAGATTACCAAAATTTTCAGATCAATTACGATAAAGAAACCCAACACGGTGTAAATAAAGAAAAACAAGCACAATACAACCAAATTATTTCAGACGAATTAGAAAATTTAAACAGCTTTAAAACCTCTTGAAATTCCTCAATAAAATCATCAGCGAACTTCTCGCACAAAACTCGGATTTATCTGCGTTCAACATTGTTTTGCCCGGAAAAAGACCGATTGTATTCATTCGAGAGATCTTAGAAAAAAATAATTATTCAGGGTTTTTACCTAATTTTTTCACCATTGAAGAACTGATTGATAAAATTGCAGATAAACAGCCTATTCAGGGGATTTCTTTATGGCTTTTCGCTTTTGATGTTTATAAAAGTCTGAATCTTATTCCCAATGATGATTTTGCCGATTTTCTAAAATGGTTTCCCACACTACAAAAAGATTGGGATGATATTTTAAAATTTTCCGACAGCGACCAAGCGGTTCTTCAATATATGTTTGATGAAGAGCGTATTAAAGAGTGGGCGCAGGATTTGGGGGAAGATGATGATGTGCCGAGAAAAAAGTTTCTTAATTTCTGGCAGAATATGAATATTTTTCTTCCTTCGTTGAAGCAAAAACTGAACGAAAGAAACTGGGCAACATCAGGAATGATTCACGAAACGGCAAAGGCTCAAATTGATGGTTTTGCTAAAAATACTTCTGAACAATTTGTTTTCTGTGGATTTAATGCATTTACGCCCGTTGAAGAAAAGTTAGTACGAAGTCTTTTACAATATAATAAAGGTCAATGCTTTTTTCAGGCAGACCGTTATTATTTTGATGATGAAAGGCAAGAAGCCGGTAAGTTTTTAAGAAACCATAAAACGTGGAAGGAATTTACCGATACACGTGAGTTTAACTGGATTGAAGATGATTTCAATCAGCCTAAAAATATAAAAATATATGAAGTTTCCGGAAATATTACCCAAACGAAAATTTTACCGGAAATCTTTAAGCAAATAGAAAATAAAACATTTTCGAATACAGCATTGGTTTTGCTTGATGAGAATTTGCTTCCAGCAAGTCTTGATGTAATGCATACGGTTGAAAATTTGAATATTACGATGGGGTTTCCATTGAAGAATCTTTCTTTTTCAAATGCTGTAAAACAATTGTTTTATCTTCAGAAACAATTAGAGAAAAATAAATCTTCCTATTATTACCGAGATCTGTTTCCTATTTTGGAAGAACTTCCGAAATCAGTTGAAGATGAATTGATTATCAATGATTTTAAAACAAAAATTGAAGAAAGGAATATCGTTTATATTTCAAAAAAACTTCTTCAGGAATTGTTAGGAGAATTGTCTTATTATGGTTTGTTACAAAAGGCAATTTCTACGAGTGAATATTTAGACTTATTGATAGCTTTTTGTCAGAAAATCAAATGGTTGGATATTGATGATATTCAGTACGAAAACGTTTCGCATTTCGAAAATTCATTCAGGATTATCAAAAATCAGCTTTCACCTTATCGTTTTGAGATAAAAATGGAAACGCTGGAAATTCTGATCAATCAGCATATTAATTCTGAAAGTATTGATTTTCAAGGGGAACCTTTGAGGGGTTTACAAATTATGGGATTGCTGGAAACGCGTCTTCTGAATTTTGAAAATGTAATTCTACTTTCTGTAAATGAAGGTAAATTACCTCTCGGAAATTCACAAAATACGTATATTCCTTTTGATATCCGTCGATTTTTTGATCTTCATACGTTTTTAGAAAACGACAGCATTTATGCTTATCATTTTTATCGATTGATTCAGGATGCAAAGAATGTTCATCTTTTATTTAATGCGTTAAGCTCTGGGGTAAATACGGGTGAAAAAAGTAGATTTATTACCCAAATAGAAATGGAAAGTTCTCATGAGATCGAACATTTGATTATTGAAAATTCTTCCGAGCCAATTATCACACAACCGATCGAAATTTCCAAGACAAATATTGTTCTTGAACGATTGACAAAATGGAAAGAAAAAGTGTCGGCCTCACACCTTACAAGTTACCTTTATAATCCGATTGATTTTTATCTCTCGAAAATCTTAAAGACTTCTGAAACAGATGAAATTGAAGAGGAATTATCTGTAAGAAATTATGGAAATCTTGTTCATTATTCACTTCAAGAAATATATGAAGAAATAAAAGGTAAGGTATTAAAAGAAAGTGATTTACAAAATTCAATTAAAGCAATCAATAAATACATTGATATTGCTATAGAAAAGCTGAAACATCAGCCTGAATTCTATGAAAAAGGAATGAATTTTATTCATAAAGCCATCGCAAAAAAGGTTATTGAAAACATTCTTAATCATGACCTCGAACTGGTGAAAAGCGGAAACAAATTAGAGATCATTGATATTGAAAGAAAGTTTGAAAATGTAGATTTTTATCTGGATGAATCTACAAAAGATAAAGTTTCGTTTTTAGGATATATTGACAGAATTGATAAATTGAACGGAACCGTACGAATCATTGATTATAAAACGGCAAAAATTAAAAATCTTATCGTAAAAATTGATGCTGAAAATGAAGCGGAATATTTCCATAACAGCGATCGGAAACAGGCTTTGCAGTTGTGTATTTATCAGTATGTGATTCAAAGTTTACCAGAATTTTGGGGATTGCCGGTAGAAACAGGAATCTGGAGTTTTGCAGAAGCGAGAAAAGGCGTTGTATCATTACAATTTGAAAAAGGAACGATTGACAATGCCATGGAATCTGTTAAAAGTTTAATTCTGGAAATTTTAAACCCTGATATTAATTTCATAGAAAAAATTAAATCTTTTTCAAACTAGAAAAAAGCCTGATCAATGTGATCAGACTTTTTTCTATATAAATATTTTCGTTTTAAAATTAAAAAGCGTTAATGCCAGTAATATCCATTCCTGTGATTAATAAGTGTACATCGTGCGTTCCTTCGTAAGTGATTACAGATTCTAGATTGGCCGCGTGGCGCATCATCGGGAATTCTCCCATAATACCCATTCCTCCAAGGATCTGGCGTGATTCTCTTGCGATATCAATGGCCATTTTTACGTTGTTTCTTTTCGCCATAGAAATTTGTGCAGGCGTTGCAGTATGAGTATTTTTAAGATTTCCTAACTGTAAGCAAAGAAGCTGAGCTTTAGTTATTTCCGTTAAAAATTCTGCTAATTTTTTCTGTTGCAACTGATAAGAACCGATTGGTTTGCCGAACTGTTTTCTTTCTTTAGAATACTGAACAGCAGTGCAATAGCAATCAATCGCTGCTCCAATTACGCCCCATGAAATTCCGTATCGTGCTGAGTTTAGACAAGATAATGGTCCTTTTAATCCTGTAACGCCCGGAAGAAGGTTTTCTTTAGGAACTTTTACATCATTAAACACCAATTCTCCTGTTTTTGAAGCTCTTAAGCTCCATTTATTATGCGTTTCAGGAGTTGTAAAGCCCTCCATACCTCTTTCAACGATCAATCCCTGAATTTTTCCTTCTTCATTTTTAGCCCAAACCACCGCGATATGGCAAAGTGGTGAATTGGTGATCCACATTTTAGCACCATTTAAAAGATAATGATCGCCCATATCTTTAAAATAAGTTTCCATAGATCCCGGATCTGAACCGTGATTAGGCTCTGTTAACCCAAAAGACCCGATCATTTCACCGGAAGCTAATTGTGGTAAATATTTTTTCTTCTGTTCTTCCGAACCGAACTCGTTAATAGGAAACATCACCAAAGAACTTTGCACGGAAGCGGCAGAACGTACGGCAGAATCGCCTCTTTCCAGCTCCTGCATAATCAAACCATAAGAGATTTGATCCAGCCCAGAACCTCCATACTCAACCGGAATATAAGGACCAAGCGCTCCAGCTTTCCCCAATTCTCTCATCAAATTAGGAATATCTGTGTGATCTTGTGCAGCCTGATCGATCTTCGGCATTACAAAACTTTCTACCCATTCTCTGATCGATTGGCGGATAAGCTTGTGTTCTTCGGTAAGTAAAGCATCAATTCCGTAATAATCGGGAATGCTTGTAAGAGGATAATATGACATGATTTTTTGATTTGACTAAAAGTAATACTTTTCGCGATGTTTGCGAAATTTTTTTTGAAATGCTTTTAATTATTGATAATCAATGTGTTTTAAGCTTGAATTTCGTGTGTGAATGATTAAGACTCTTCCTCGTCATTCGAAATAGGATATTGACTGGTGGAATTATGAACTTTATTTTTAAACTTATACAAATAAGGTGCTTTGTTGGCGGAACCATCATAAAGTTTTTCCAGTCGGTCTAAAATATTTAAACTTAAAATTTTTCGCTGAAAATTGTTTCTTCTAAATTTTTGTCCTAAAATGGTTTCATACAAACATTGAAGATCTTTCATGGTGAACTTTTCAGGAAGAAGATTACTCGCGGCAACCTCCGTATTGATGTTCATTCTGAGATATTCCAGCCCATCTCTTATAATTCTGTCGTGATCGAAAGCCATCTGAGGAAGATTATCAACTTCAAACCACTCACAGGTCTCATTGAAGTTGTCCGGAAAAGTATTGGTAAGAGAAAAATCGATCAAGCTGCAATAGCCCACGGTAATAAATCTCTGGAAAATCCAGTGATCTTTAGGAACTTCAATTCCTTTGTTGTTTAATAATATTTGATGAACATTATTCTCGGTTCTGTCGATTCTACCGAATGTATGGAACTGTTTTAAGAAAATATCTTTCAAATGTGTTCTTTCATATAAAACGCGTTCGGCGGCTTCTCTTAAATCTTCATCATTAAAGACAAAACCTCCGGGAAGCGACCATAAATTCAGATCGTGATACTTCAGCAGCAAAACCTTCAAAATATTGTCATGAAAACCAAATATGGTGCAGTCTACAGACACATGTGCTACAAAGTCTTTTGTATCAATAAGTTCCTGAAGGGTTTCTTTGTTTTTTTCGTTCTTGATTTTCATGGCAGTAAAAATAAAATTATTTTCTAAATATTTTTCTTAACAGTGTTAAAATATATCAAACTGATTGTAAAAAGCAGAATGACAGCGAATAAGATGTATAGTGAATAGTAGTCTAAAAGCCCTTTTCCGAACAAAATAGACATGATGATGGAACTAACCGAGCTTCCCAACGACGAGAAAATGACAATTAATGAAGTAAAAAGATTAATTTTTTCTTTATCGACCAATGCAATCATTTTGGAATTGACTACAGGATAGAGTGGTGATAAAAATAACCCAATCACAGGAAATAAAAACAATAAGACTCCCGAATCTTTTGAGTGTAAAAACTGTATTCCTAAAATAACCCCTAAAACAATAACGATCAGTATCAGAGAGGTTTTGTAATATCTTGATAATGAAAATTTATGTATGATATTGGCCGTAATTGTTCTTCCGGTATAAGAAAATAAGGCTAAAAATGAAGTGGCCTGAAGCGCAAAAAATGAATTGACCTTCAAATGATTTTTATAAAAGGAAGGCAGCCAGGAATTGAAACTTTGCTCCACAAAAACAATACAGAATATAACCGCTAAAAATAATAAAACGGTTTTGTTAACGACTTTTAAAAGGTCTGAAATGATTCCTTTATTTTCTATTTTTTGAGGTTCTGAGATCTGTAATCTTGAAAATAAAATAATGGTAATGAAGGAAATAACTGAAATTCCTAAAAAGCCAAATTTCCAATATTCTGAATATTCACTGGAAATAAGCCAGCCAAACCCTGTATTGACCACAAAAATCCCGATCATAAAGGAAGCTTCCACATTAT
>DKLU01000449.1 GCA_002455915.1 Chryseobacterium sp. UBA6632 | reverse complement strand
TAGCCTCTGTGCGCGATAATCTGGGTTTGTGCCTTCATTGCAACTGTACTTAAAACTGCTAACCCTAAGATAAAATTTTTCATAATATAAATTAGATATTTAAATTAAAAGTCTTTCAACTTTCAGATAAAGGTAATTAAATTAATGGGAATGGCGAATTTTGATCTATTAACAAGATATCAATTGTGAATTTCGCTTCGCGAGTCAATGGTCAATTTTGCTGTATAGTTTTAAAATTCACTATTAACCATTCATTATTGACTTCCAAAATCCATCATTCACCTACTTTTAGAAAGAATATTTCGCTCCGATTTGAATTTGATAAGGATTTCCTGACAATGGTTCCAAACCATTTGTATTTCTTACATATTCAAATTGTTTTGTTGCCGAGTTGAATTTAGTAGCTCTGTAAAGCGCCATATTTCCGTACGATTTATTCACACCCCATTCTTTATTAAGCAAATTCGCCACGTTGAAAATATCCACAGAAAGTTCAAATGCTCCGATTTTATCAAACTTAATCTTCTTCGCCACACGAACATCCCAAACTCCGTAGAATCCGTTTTTACCGCCGTTTCTTTCCGCAATATTATTGTTGTATTTTGTGATATAGTCTTTCAATGCTTTACCCACTTCCGGATCATCAACCAAAGACTGCGTAAGATTCGGGAAAATATACGCCAGATCATTAGAATCTACGAAATCTCCGTTAATATTTCCACCTGCCATTAAAGAAAAACGCGTTCCACCAATTCCTGAATATCTTAAACCTAACGTGAACCCCGCAATTGTAGGCGAGTTACCATAAAGAACCACTTTATTTCGGAACTGACTGTCAGAATAAGTCATTCTCAAGTTTCTAGGATCACTTTCCACCGGCGTAAATAAAGTTGCTGAGTTTGCCACGTTTCCGTTGTAAGAGGTGTTATCTCTGATGTCTGACCAAGTATAACTTGCCGTAATTTCACCATCTCTCCAGTAGCGGTAGCTGGTATCAAGCACAAATGAGAACTGATTTACCTTTCCATCACTTACCAACTCCAATACTCTTCCAAAATTTTTGTTGATTCTTCCATCTTTCCAGTTTAGAGTAACTGTGTTGTTGGGATTATTGGTAATTGCAGTTTCCGGAACATAAACCCCTCTTCCGCCTTCATTATCAAGCGTGATAAAAGGTGTCGTAACCATGTTTCTGTCGTAATAGAAATAATTGTTTCTACCTAAAGCCACATATCCGGCAATTCCCGCTCTGAATCTTTCATTAAAGAAATGCGTGTAAGAGAAATTCGCTTTGTACACAATCGGAATTTTAGCATCTTTCCCTGTATAATTAATGGTCGGAAGCTGATACTGTGATAAAGAAGGAACGGTGCTATAATCGTTTCTATAACTGATAAAATCTGGAGTAAGACCAATTTGAGAAGGATTTACATCCACTGTTGCCAAATGTTTCCCATCAAACACCAAATTATTGATAATCATATAATTGTTGATATCTGAAGAGAAAATACCTGCTCCGAATTTCAGGAAGTCTTTGTTTGCTTCATTTACATTCCATTCAAACTGGAATCTTGGCTGAATCACGAAAGATTTAATCTTATAATCTGTACGGATTCCCATTTCGTCATATAATTTCTGGTTTAATTCAGCTTTCGGATACCCTCCGTAATCTAATCTCAAACCTCCCATAAAATCAAGACCTTTTGCAATTTTAGTTTGAAACTGACCATACACCCCGATATTCCAGATGGCTGATTTTACAGACGGATCTTCCATTAAAGGAACTTCTCTGTAATATCTGTTGGAAACCAGATTATTGAAAGCATCCATCCCCTGATAATGGAATCTACCGTTCACCTCACTTCCGTAGACCGATCTCGCTTGTGTATACATTAAATCGGCTCCGAAAGTATATTTCACTTTATCGGTATTGTAATATAAGTTATCTACAATCTGAAAAACATGATTTCTAAAGCTTTCCTGCCCGAAACGGTGACCTCCAATCTGAATGCTGGTGGTTTTGGTACTTCCGTCATAAATTTTTGAAGCCACTCCTTCTACGATAGCTCTTGGAACCGGATGACCTAACTCATCATTCTGATAACTGTCCTGAAAAGTATATAAATATTGTCCTTTTAATTCGTTGGTTATATTCGGTTTAATATTAGACCTCAAGGTTAATAATAAACTATTATCTAAGTTTTTATCACTTGCATACGATTCAAAGAAATTGATTGCTGTGTTATCTCCCAAACCATTCTTGTTTAAATCGTAAGTAAAGTTGTTTCTTAACGTCAATAAATGTTTCTCATTAATCTGCCAGTCTAAACGTAAAAATCCGGCATCGGAGTTTCTTACTCTGTCAAAAGTTCCGAACTGCGGCGTGTTTCCAACTCCATATTTTGCTCTTGCGATATCTAAAAACTGGTTCAGCGTTTGAGTTGTTACATTAAATCTTGCTTCATCAGCATCTGATCTCACATCCGCAATAATTAACGGTCTTGAATCCAGCTGATGATCCCAAGCCGCGAAGAAGTGCAATTTATTTTTAATAATAGGCCCTCCCAAAGAGAAACCAAACTGAGAAGTAGAGAAATCATTCTGTCTCTTATTTCCACGAATATCATACGGACTCGAAAGCCAGTTGGTTCTTAAATATTCCCAAGCACTTCCTGAAAACTTATTCGTTCCCGATTTTGTTACTGCACTCACCGTACCACCACCACTTCTTCCCAATGTAACATCGTATTGGTTGGTAGTAATTTTAAATTCACGAACCGCTTCAATAGAAATTGAAAAAGGAGCACCACTCCTACTGGTTGTAGAACCTGCAGAAGTCGGGTTTTTCGCCGTCATCCCATCAATTGTAAAGTTGGTGGAAGATCCTAGCTGACCCGATAAATTTCCGCCCTTTCCACTTAACGGTGAAAGTTCTGTAAGGTTGTTAAAATTTCTTCCGTTTACCGGTAAAATTCCGATATTTTTAGCTGTGATTGCTGTTGCAGCACCTAAATTACCAATCTTATTCTTCAGATTTCCGGTAATAATTACTTCTTCAATTTTCTTCTCTTTACTGTCGCCTAAATTAAGGTTTACCGTTACCTGATCTCCAAAGTTTACGTTGTAACCTTCCTTTTTTTCATCATTCACAATTACCGAATAAGGCCCCCCCAAAGGAATTTCTTTAAAAATATATTCCCCTTTCGAATTGGTTTCCGTTTCTGTTTTGAATCCCGTAGATTCATTCACAATCGTAACTTTCACCTTTTCCTGAACCATACTTCCGGCAGCAGTTACTTTTCCTACAATCGAAGCCTGTGTTGTCTGTGCATACGCCAGTGTTCCAAAGCTTAAAAATAATAATCCTAATACAATCTTTACTTTTCTCATGTCTTCAAATTAGCTGAGTGCAAAGGTATCACGACTTTTACCCGTTCCCTTTTAAGTGAATTTTAACATTTTTTAAACAATTTTAAAACTTTATGTTAACGTAGTCTAAACATGAAATTTATCCCATAGATACTCAGTTTATTAGAATATTTTACACATTTTTAATTTTATCATAATATTTAATTCTCATATTTTTTAAATGGAATTAGTTTAGTTATTTTTGCTCAAAAGATAGAATTACAATGTCTGAAAACATTCAACAAAAAATAGAAGAACTTCGCAAAGAGCTTCATCAGCATAATGAAAATTATTACCTTCTGGATACGCCTACCATCACAGATTATGACTTCGATATGCTACTCGAAGAACTTCGTGATCTGGAAGCAAAACATCCCGAATTTTATGATGAAAACTCTCCTACCGTACGTGTTGGCGGTGGAATTACAAAAGTTTTCCCGACCGTTCAGCATAAGTTCAGAATGTATTCTTTGGATAATTCTTATGATTTTAATGATCTTGAAGATTGGGAAAAAAGAATCATTAAAACCATCGATGAGCCCGTAGAATTTGTAGCTGAACTGAAATATGACGGGGCTTCGATCTCTATTTTATATGAAAACGGGAAATTGGTTCAGGCAGTAACGCGTGGTGACGGTTTTCAGGGAGATGAAATTACGGGAAATGTTCGAACCATTTCTGATATTCCGTTGAAATTGAAGGGTGATTTTCCTGAACATTTCTTTATGCGTGGTGAAATTTATTTAACAAGAAAAAATTTCGATAAAATCAATAAGCAGCGTGAAGAAGAAGGTTTAGACCCATTTATGAATCCTCGAAATACTGCAAGCGGAAGTTTGAAAATGCAGGACAGTGGTGAAGTGAGAAAACGCGGACTGTCTTCGGTTTTGTATCAGTTTATTTCAGAAGATATTCCGGCGGAATCTCATTGGGAATTGCTTCAAAAGGCACAAGGCTGGGGTTTTAAAACGTCTCAACAGGCAAAATTGTGTTCTACTTTGGATGAGGTGAAAGAATTTATTAATTTCTGGGATGTTGAAAGACATAATTTACCTTTTGAAATTGACGGTATTGTTTTGAAAGTCAATTCATTAAAACAACAGAGACAGCTTGGATATACGGCAAAATCTCCACGTTGGGCAATGGCTTATAAATTTAAAGCAGAAAAAGTAGAGACCGAACTACAGAGCGTTTCTTACCAAGTTGGAAGAACGGGTGCGATTACTCCGGTTGCCAATCTGAAGCCGGTTTTATTAGCCGGAACGATTGTAAAAAGAGCATCTTTGCATAATGAAGATATCATCAAAAAGCTTGATTTGCATGAAAATGATTTCGTATACGTAGAAAAAGGTGGCGAAATTATCCCTAAAATCGTTGGCGTAAACACAGAAAAGAGAATCGATGAAAGCAAAGAAATAGAATACATCAAAAACTGTCCGGAATGTGGAACAGAATTGGTAAAAATTGAAGATCAGGCAATTCATTTCTGCCCGAACGATTTGCATTGTCCGCCACAGGTTGTGGGAAGAATGATTCATTATGTTTCCAGAAAAGCTTTAAATATTGATAATTTAGGAAGCGAAACGATCGAACAACTTTACAGAGAAAGACTGATTGAAAATCCTGCCGATTTTTACGCTTTAACGAAAGAACAAATTCTTCCGTTGGAAAGAATGGCGGAAAAATCTGCTCAAAATATTATTTCAGGAATTGAAAAATCAAAAGAAATTGCCTTCGAAAAAGTATTGTACGGAATTGGCATCAAACATGTTGGAGAAACGGTTGCTAAGAAATTAGTTAAAAACTTTTCGACCATTGATGAACTGAAAAATGCAACCGTAGAAGAACTTTGTCAGGTTGAAGATATCGGAACCAAGATCGCGGTAAGCATCGTTGATTTCTTTGCCAATTCTGAAAATATCCTGATGATCGAAAGACTAAAATCTTACGGCGTTCAGCTGGAAAAAGGAGAAAGTACGAACGAAGTTTTATCGAATGTTCTGGAAGGAAAAACGTTCCTTTTCACCGGAAAATTATCTTTATTCACAAGAGAAGCAGCGGAAGAAATGGTGGAAAAACACGGCGGAAAAAATATTTCGGCGGTTTCTAAAAACCTAAACTTCTTGGTTGTTGGCGAAAAAGCAGGAAGCAAACTGAAGAAAGCGCAAGACATCGGAACGATTGAAATTTTGGATGAACAACAGTTTTTGGATCTTGTTGAGAAGCAATAAAAATTAATTCTATTCACATATTATATACAAGACTGTCTTTTTAGGCAGTCTTTTTTAATTGAAAAATAAATTTTCAACTTAATTACAAATTCACAATTCCTTTAAATACACTTCAAAAATTTACAAAATATCATTTTAAATAAAAACTGAATATTAATTTTCATTAACAATACAATTTTATTTGTATATTTAGCAAACCAAATCACCAAACCATGAAAAACATCTACCTCTTTGTGCTATTTCTTGCACAATTTACCATCAACGCTCAAATTGTTAACATCCCAGACCCCTATTTTAAGGCAAAATTGCTTTCAGCAACTCCCACCAACCAGATCGCCAGAGATATCAACGGAAATTATGTTGTAATTGATACCAATAATGATGGCGAAATTCAGGTTTCGGAAGCATTGGCAATAGAAGATCTTTCGATTTATAATAATTATTATCAGGCTCCGGTTTCCACCTATCAGATACAGTCGGTAGAAGGAGTGAAAGCATTTGCCAACCTTAAATTTCTTACCTTATCGAGCTTTGCCAATTTAACTTCCATCGATGTAAGTGGTTTGAATAAGTTGGTTTTAGTGTCTTTTGATGACAATCCTAAAATGACTTCGGTAAATTTTACCGGCTGTCCTATTTTGGAATCGATTTATGTAAAAAATTCAAAGCTGACGCATTTAGATGTTTCCAACTTACCTAAGCTTAATATTCTTGACTGCTCGGGAGGAGATATTCAAACCATTAATTACACAGGAAGCTCTACATTGAAAATGTTTTCATGTAATAATAATGAAATTTCCAGCATAAATTTTGCCCCGATCCCTAATTTAATAAGCCTTAATATTTCACAAAATAACCTGGCAAATTTAGATATAAGCACTCTTCCACTTCTTGAAAAGCTGACATGCTCATTCAATCAGCTTACGACTATTAATTTTCAGAATAATCCGAAAATCACTTATCTTGAAGCGAGCAACAATCTTTTTACAACGTTGAATTTAAGTTCTATTCCGTTATTGAATTATCTGAGAATAGCCAACAATCAAATTACCTCAATTAATTTGGCGCAGGTTCCCTTATTACAGACTTTAATGATGAATAACAATCAGTTGACAACGTTTGATATCACTCAAAATTATAACATCCAGTCTATGATTATTTCTGATAATAATCTTCAGAGCATGTTTCTGAAAAATGGAAGAAACAATGTTCCAAGTTTCAATAACAACCCAAATATCAGCTACATATGTGCTGACGAAGGTGAAATTCCTTTTGTATTAAATGCCAATACGGCATACGGCTATAATAATGTTACAATAAACACATATTGTTCATTTACACCGGGAGGAACCTATTATACCATTCAGGGAAATACAAAATATGATGAAAATAATAACGGTTGCGATCCTAATGATTTGAGCAAAGCTTTCCAAAAGTTCTCGGTTGTTGGAAGTGGAGGTATAGGAAATATTATTGCTGATGCTTCCGGAAATTATACCGTACCTGTAAGTTCTGGCTATCATACGATAACGCCGATTGTGGAAAATCCAGCTTATTTTTCGATTTCTCCAACTTCTGTAGGTGCTAATTTCCCAGCCCAGGCAAGTCCGCTGACTCAAAATTTCTGCTTAACGGCCAATGGAACCCACAACGATCTTGAAGTGGTGATTATTCCGACCGTAGCTGCTGTTCCCGGATTTTTTGCTAAATATAAAATCGTTTATAAAAATAAAGGAACTACAACGCAATCGGGCAATTTAACGTTTTCGTATAATGATAATCTTTCAGATTTTATTGAATCCTCCGTTGTTCCTAACTCACAATCTTCAGGTCTTTTAAGCTGGAATTTCACCAACCTTCAACCTTTTGAAACGAAAGAAATAATTGTGAAACTGGAAATCAACACACCGACAGATACTCCTCCGGTAAACGATGGTGACATTCTTCATTACACAGCCCAAGTCAGCGGCGCAACAGACGATACGCCTTTAGACAATACATTTATACTCAACCAAACGGTTGTAAATTCTATGGATCCTAATGATAAAACTTGTCTGGAAGGCGCTTCTATTTCACAAACTCAGGTGGGAGATTACGTTCATTATCTGATCAGATTTGAAAATACAGGAAGTGCTAACGCTCAAAATATTGTGGTAAAAGATGTAATTGACGGTTCTAAATTTGATATCAATACATTAATTCCTTTAAGCAGCAGTCACAATTTTGTTACAAAAATCACGTCTCCAAATGTGGCAGAATTTATTTTCCAGGGCATTCAACTTCCTTTTGATGATGATAATAATGACGGATATATTTCATTTAAAATTAAAACAAGATCCATCTTAACGAGCGGCGACAGTTTTAGTAATACTGCTAATATTTATTTCGATTATAATTATCCAATTATTACAAATACGTACATGACTACGGTTGAAAGTAAATTATTAAGTACATCAGAAATTAAAAACAACCAAAATATCATCACTATTTATCCAAATCCAGTAAATGATATTTTATATATTAAATCTAAAGCTGAAATTCTTAAAGCTGAAATATTTGATGCCGCGGGAAGAATTTTACAGACAGCATCACCAAAACAAAATTCAATACATGTTTCTGAACTTTCTAAAGGAAGCTACATCATAAAAATGACTTCTAAAGAGAATGTAACCACTCAGAAATTCATAAAAAATTAGTTTTTTTTAATATCCTTTCTTGAAGGCTGTCTTTTCGAAGACAGTCTTCTTTTATTTGAAAACACTCTTTCGTTACAGGATTTATCGTAATTTTATTCTAAAGTATATTTACATTTTAATCATGGAATTTTTAAAAGATCACTACGTCATCCAAAATGAATTATTGCTTATATTTTTTTCAGTAATTCTGGGCTTATTCATCGGTGCGGAAAGAGAATATCGCAACAAATCGGCAGGTTTGAGAACTTTTATTTTGGTATGCTTCGGTTCATGTCTTTTTACCATTCTTTCCATCAAAATTGGCATTCAGAATCCGGATCGTTTGGCTGCAAATATTATTACAGGAATCGGTTTTCTGGGCGCGGGCGTTATCTTTAAAGGTGATAATAAAATTGACGGAATTACCACAGCCACCACCATTTGGGCAACAGCATCAATCGGAATGGCAGTTGGTTCGGGATATGTTTATCTTTCCCTTCTCGGAACGGTATTGGTTTTATTAATTTTAAGTTCGCTTACTTATTTGCAGAATTATATCGATAATCATCATAAAATCCGCGAATATAAAATAGCTGTGGAAAACTCGCAATACATCGAGCATTGTGAGAAACTATTTAAAGAACATCATTTAAAACATTTGATGATGAGGCAGCAATACACACAAGGAAATTTGGCGACAACATGGCGGTTAACAGGCAAAAACTCTCACCATGAAACCTTGATTCGGGCGTTAATGGCAGACGATAAAATCATTGCCTATCAATTTTAGGCAAAAAAAATAAAGGCTTTCGCCTTTATCGTTATTTCTTTGTGAAAACATATAACTTTTTATTGGGACCATCAATTGGCTGGCCACTCATATCAAGCTGTGTCACATTATTCTCTCCTACTTTATATTTGTAGCTGGCTGTTTTTCCTTTTAAAGTAACCACGCGCCCTGCAGCATCCCAGTCAAAAGTTCCTTTGTCATCACTTTTCGTTTTTCTTTCCAGATATTCTTCTGAAATGGTGAAAGTTCTGTCTTTATTTAAGGTTAAAACGGTTTTAATTCCCGGACAGTCGGCACAAGGCACCACTGCTTCATAAGTTCCGTACCAATCCAGTGAATTTTCAGAATTATGAGATGTTTTCAAAGTATCCACAGACACCGTATCCGTAGGAGTTTGAATAACCATAGGATCTGTTTTCGGATTTATTTCAGGATTTTTGTCTTTTTGTGTACAGGAAACCATCAAAACAATGGCCGCAGTTCCTAAGATTTTTGGTGCGTTCATAATTCAAGAATTTAAATAAATTAATATTAAGTGTGATTTTAAGGTAACAAAAATTAAGCCGATGGTTAGTTTTTAAGTTTAATATTCAGAGTTTTAGGTTTAAAGCTTTTGGATGTAAATATTCTTGACTACAAAGATTTTATAAAAGCCTTTTTAAGTTTATTGGAAAAACACAAAGGCACAAGGAAAAAATCAAAGATTTTCTTTTGTAATGCTGATGATCAATTTTATCGTTGATAAAATCATTGCGCCTTAATGCGTACTACTAGCTAAATAACTTTGCGCCCTTTGCGAAAAACCAACCTGGAATCCATTTTGATTAATTCTCAATCTGTTTTTAAATAAATAAACGAATATTTTTAGCTTAAACTAAATCCTAAATTTGAAAATTTCACACTAAAAACCTTAAACCAAAAACTTTAAACCCCGAACTCGTATTTTCTTCGTAAATTGGGGCAAAATTTTGATTATGACAAAAAAGATACTTTTATCTGTATTTCTTTTGCCGGCTGCAATGGCTTTTGCGCAACAATACGGAGGAATGTGGATTCCTACAGAGCTGAATGAAAAGGAAATGAAGGATTTGGGAATGAAAATCTCTGCTAAAGACATCTTCAATACTCAAAAAGCGAGCATAAAAGATGCTGTGGTACAATTCAACGGAGGCTGTACTGCAGAAATCATTTCGCCAAAAGGGCTACTATTAACGAATCACCATTGCGGATATGGACAGATTCAGGCACATTCTACGGTTCAGAACGACCTTTTATCAAACGGTTTCTGGGCTAAAAATATGACCGGAGAACTTCCGAATCCAGGAGTAACAGTAGATTTCATTGTAGATATCAAAGAAGTATCCAATCAAATTTTAGAAGGAACAGACAACCTTGTGGAGCCAGAACTGGCAAAACAAATTGCTAAGAATATCGAGATTTATAAAAACTCTCAGAAAACGGAACAATATCAGTCGATTTCGGTAAAACCAATGTATTACGGAAATAAATATTATGCTTTCACCATCGAAACGTTCAAAGATATTCGTTTGGTAGGTGCACCGCCGCAAAGCATCGGGAAATTCGGTTCAGACACAGACAACTGGGTTTGGCCAAGACATACGGGAGATTTCTCGATGTTCAGAATTTATGCTGATAAAAATAACAAACCAGCGGAATATTCAAAAGACAACGTTCCTTATGTTCCGAAGCATTATCTTCCGGTTTCCATCAAGGATAAAACAGAAAACGATTTCACTTTCGTCTTCGGATTTCCGGGAAGAACAACGGAATATCTTCCTGCAATCGCTGTTGAAAAGATCATGACAGAAATTGATCCTGCAAGAATTGCAGTGAGAGATGTTGCCTTGAAAACATTAGACGAAAAAATGCGTGCTGACGATGCCACACGTATTAAATATGCTTCAAAATACGCTTCCGTAGCCAATTACTGGAAAAAATGGATCGGTGAAGTGGAAGGTTTGAAAAAATCAAATGCCGTTCAGAAAAAAGTGATGTATGAAGGTTCTTTGGTGGCTAAAAATCATGAGATCAAATCTACTTTAGATCAAATCAACAAATTATATAACGATCAGGCTCCGTATGCTTTAAACAATGCATATTACACGGAAGTGATCAGAAATGCAGAGACTTTGAAGGTGGCGGGTGATTATTACAATTACGTGACAGCGGTTGAAGCAGGCAGAATGGATGAAAAGGAATTGGCAAAAGTAAAAAGCAAATTATCTTCATTCTACAAAGATTACAGCGCAGAGCTTGATTCTAAGGTAACGGCTAAATTATTAGCACTTTACGCCAACAAAACTGCTCCTCAGTTTTTACCTGCAGGTTTTGAAAAACTGAAAAACGAAACTCAGAACATCACCACGATCGAAGAGTCTTCTAAAAACTCGATCATTACAGGAAGAACAGCGGTAAACGGAGCTTCTTTATCAACCGATATCGACAAAGCATTCTCTAATCAGGATAAATTGATCAAGACATTGAAAAAAGATCCTATTTATCAACTTTATACAGCGATGAGAGATACTTATATGAAAACGGCAGATCCTCAATTCGCGTCTCTTCAGACTAAGATTGATGCTTTGCAAAAAACATATATGGCACAACAAATGTCGACGGATAAAGACAGGAAATTTTTCCCGGATGCCAACTCTACGCTTCGTGTAACCTATGGAAAAGTGAAAGGATCTTCTCCTAGAGATGCCGTTTCTTACGACTATCAGACGCATTTGGCGGGTGTTATCGAGAAATATGTTCCCGGAGATTATGAGTTTGATGTTCCAAAAAAACTGATTGATCTTTACAATAAAAAAGATTACGGAAATTATAAAGATAAATCTGGAGATGTGCCTGTAGGATTCACGGCAACCAACCATACAACAGGCGGAAACTCAGGAAGTCCGGCTTTGGATGCTAACGGAAATTTGGTAGGATTGAACTTCGACAGACAATGGGAAGGAACGATGAGCGACATTAATTATGATCCTCGTTTCAGCCGAAATATCATGGTAGACACCAAATACATCCTTTTCATCATCGATAAATTTGCCGATTCTAAATGGCTGATTGATGAAATGAAAGTTGTGAAGTAATTTTTTAACGATAAATTATAGAATCTATTTAAATTTTTTAATGAGTTTAAATAGATTCTTTTTTATTTTTGAAACACAGAAATGAAAGAAAAGATCATTAATTTTTTAGCATCCTTCGAGAAGGAAGATATTGAAAATTCATTTCCTTTAGATTGCTGTCTTCCCGTTTATCATTGCGTTTCGGATGATAATTTAGCGCACATCAACAAAGTTATCCAATACAAAAATGTAAAACAATTTGAAGAAGATATTGATTATCTTTCAAAGCATTTTCAGTTTATTAACTGGAATGAATTTAAAGATTTCGCGAATGGAAATTTTAAACCTAAAAAGAAAATTGCCTTATTAACTTTCGATGATGGCTTCAGAGAGTTTTATGACATCGTAGTTCCGATTTTAGAAAGAAAAGGAATTTACGCAATCAATTTTATTAATCCTGCATTTATTGATAATCAAGACTTGATGTATCGATGTAAAGCAAGTTTAATTATTAATGAACTTGAGAAAAATAAAAATATTGATCCTAATATTTATACGATTCTATCTTCTAATGAGGCTCTAAAACAACAGGTCTTAAAAATTAAATACTCTCAAACGGATATTTTAAATCAATTAGGAGAAATCCTTGAAATAAATTTCCATTATTATCTGAAAGAACAAAATCCTTATTTAACCACCGATCAGTTAAATAATTTAACTCAAAAAGGATTCGGAATTTCATCTCACAGTTGGGATCATCCCCTGTATAATCAATTGTCACTATCTGAACAACTTGAAACCACGAACAAAACCTTCGAATATCTAAAGGAAAATAATTTTCTGTATGAAAGTTTTGCATTTCCGTTTACCGATTTTGGTGTGAATAAAGATTTTTTTGATGCCTTGCAAAGCAATAAAGAACTTTTTTGTACGTTCGGAAGTGCAGGAATTAAATTTGACAGTACAGAAAAACATTTTCACAGAATCCCAATGGAAATGGGCGAATCTGCAGAAAAATTACTAAAAAAAGAATTGGCTTACTTCAAATTGAAGAAACTCATTAATAAAAATAAAATTGTGAGAAAATGATACATCTTAAAACCTTACATAAAAAACAGCTTGCAGAATTCATTTCCAGCGGCGATTTCAAGAAGTATGATTTTCTTCCGATTACTGAGCACAGAGCAAAATCTCATATTGAAAATCCGAAAGCAGATGAAGATCAAACCTTACTAATTTTGGCTTTTGATGACGATGAATTGGCAGGATATTTAGGATGTTTTCCTGATCATTTCATGATTGAAGGAAAAAAATTCAATTATGCATGGCTGAGCACTTTATTTATCAGTAATAAATTTCGTGGAAAAAGAATTGCTCAAAGTTTATTAAACAGAGCTTTTGAAGAATATAAAGGAGAAATTGCTATCACAGAATTTACGAAAGAAGCAGAAAGTTTGTACAATAAAATCGGGCTGTTTCAATACATTCAACCTAAAAATGGAAAACGTTACTATTTTCAAACAAATTTTGCGAATATTATTCCGGCTAAAAAACCTAATACTCAATTTTTACAGCCTATCTTTAAAATTGGAGATTCGATTGCTAATTCACTGATTTCCGTAAAAAACTGTTTCATTAAAAAACCTGATTTCAGATTTGAAGTTATTAATAAAATAGATGCTGAAAGCTCTGTTTTTCTAGCTCAATTTGAAAGCAACCGAAATGCTTCTGAAATCAATTGGCTGATTGAAAATCCCTGGGTTTTAGAAGGTAATATCACGGATGAAAAATATTTATTTTCAAGCTATTCAAAAGAATTTAAATATTTCTGGATAAAAATTTACGATAACAATAATCAATTGATAACCTGTTCGCTTTTACTTTTAAGAGACGGGCATTTAAAAATTCCTTATTTATTTTCGAAAACCGGTTTGGAGAAATTTATTGACTTTTTAAGCTATTTTATTGTAAAAAATAAAGTCATTACCTTAACAAATTATCAAAATGATTTAAACCAAACAATTGAATTGGTTAAAAATTTTCCAAAAATCCACGAACGAATTATCGAAAGACGATATATGTTCCATAAAGAGCTTATTCAAAAGCTTCCCGAAAATTTTAATCCTCACTTTCAGGATGGCGACGGCGATTGTGCAATGACCTAATTTACAATAACTCTGATAATGCTTTAATTCCTTCCTCTAAACTCTCTTTGGAAAGTGAACCATAACTTAAGCGCAAACCATTAATTTTATGATCAAAACTAAAACTGTTGGGATTGAGAATTTTAATACTTCTCTTCTGAAGTTCGCGATCTAGATGATCCCAATCTGTTTTATTTTTAGGAACGATCCAGAACGCCATTCCGCCTTCTGGTATTGAATAATCGGCTTTGTCTTTTAAAAATTCATGGAGTTTTTGCGCTGTAAAATCCCGCTTAGATTTGTAATAATTTAGGGCTTTTTTCAGATGCCTTTTAATCGTTCCATCCTGAATAAGCTGTAAAACCGCCTGCTCCATAATCGTATCGCCCTGCACATCAATAATCTTTCTTAGATCACCTACTTTTTTAATAAAACCCTGATTATTGCTGATCAGATAACCAATTCTCAACGCCGGAGCTACCACTTTACTCATCGTGCCGATATAGACATAATTCTGTAACTCTGTAAAACTTGCTAAAGGCAATACAGGACGGTATCCAAAGTGGAATTCGTTATCATAATCATCCTCAATAATCATAAATCCATATTCGTTGGAAAGCTTTATCAGTTCCAGACGACGTGGCAAACTCAGTGTTACCGTGGTTGGATATTGATGATGTGGTGTGGTGTAAATCGCTTTGATATTTTTATGAATTTTCAAATAGTGGATAACATCTTCGATCATCAATCCATCCCCATCAACACGCACCGGCAAAAGAGTCGCTCCAGCCTTTTCAAAAGCCTTCCAAGCCGGACAATACCCCGGGTTTTCAACCAATACAACATCATTTTTTTTAATCAGAGACTGAGCAGTAAGATACATCCCCATCTGGCTTCCGCGGGTAATGCACATAGAATTTTCATCAGTATAAAGCCCTCGGTGATGATTCAGCATTTGGACGATTGCTTTTCGAAATTCCAAATCGCCATATTCACTGGTATAGCCCATCAATTGCCACTTTGCCTTTCTGTTAAAAATTTGTCGGTAAGCCCTCGCCAATTCAGTAACCGGCGCAATGGCACTATCGGGATATCCGTCGTCAAAATTAATTCTGAAAAGCTGTTTTTGTGGCTGGTCATTATTCTTTTTTTGATGAGAAACAGTTCCTTTTATCGTTGGTAAATTTTCAGCAACAAAAGTTCCTTTTCTTTCTAAAGACACCAGCCAGCCTTCATTCAGTAACACATTCAAAGCTTCAACAATCGTATTTCGGTTCACTTTTAAATCTTCAGCCAGTTTCCGACTTCCAGGCAAGGCTGTTCCTTTTTTCAATCTACCGGATTGAATATCATCAATCAAAGCATCTGCAATTTGTAAATAAACTGCTTTTTCTGAATTATAATTGATCTGAATTTCCACTTTCCAAGGTCTTAACATCTGGACTACCTATTTTTATTAAAACTGCAATATATAAACAGTCCAAAGTTACTCTAATTTTGTCATGCAATAATGCAGTAACTCATAAATATTTAACAACATGTCAAACACAGAAAACGGTACACAAGGTACTGACAAAAAACAATTTAGTTCAAAAGATTTTCATCAGACTTTTGCGAGACCAGAATACAAAAAATCTTCGCATTTAATTCATAAAAATGTAGAAAATACAGGTGAACACAACCAGTTTTCAACAGAAAGAAAACATCCCGTATTCTTTATAGATCTTCCGAGTAAAAATGTAAGCATGACCATCGGAGGATTATTACCTGGACAGAGAACGAACCGTCACAGACACACTTATGAAACCGTTCTATACGTGATCGAAGGTAAAGGCTGGACGGAAGTTGAGGACGAGCGCATAGAATGGGAAGCGGGAGATGCTGTATACATCCCGTCTTGGGCGTGGCACAGACATCAAAATACAAGCGATACCGAATCTGCCAAATACATCGCTTGCGAAAATGCACCACAGTTACAAAATTTGGGTGTTGCTCTAAGAGAAGAAGAAGGCAGAGATTTATAATTTTAATTTAAACTGAGAAAAAAATGAAAAATATACCATTAAAAGGAGTAATCTCCTATCCTATCACGCCTTTTGACGAAGCGGAAAAAGTAGACATTCCTTTATTTAAAAAATTAACGGAACGTTTGATCAGTTCTGGTTCTCATGCCATTGCCCCACTAGGAAGCACCGGAGTTTTACCTTATCTGAGTGATGAAGAAAAAGAAGCCATCACAGAGGCTACCATTCAACAGGTCAACGGAAGAATTCCAACGTTGATTGGAGTTTCTAATCTGACGACCGAGAAAACGGTTTATCATGCTAAATTTGCTGAAAAAGCAGGCGCTACAGCCGTAATGATCATTCCGATGAGCTATTGGAAACTAACCGATGACGAAATCATCAAGCATTATGATACGGTAGCTTCCCAAATATCGATCCCGATTATGGCTTACAATAATCCGGCAACCGGAGGTGTGGATATGTCGCCGTCTTTACTAAAAAAACTTATTCAAATTCCAAATGTGACGATGATTAAAGAAAGTACGGGAGACATTCAGAGAATGCATTACCTGAAGAAAGAACTGGGGGAAGAGGTGGCTTTTTACAATGGTTCAAATCCTTTGGCACTGGCTGCTTTTTCTGCAGGAGCAACAGGTTGGTGCACGGCTGCACCCAATCTTATCCCTGAATTGAATATTGCCTTATACGACGCTGTTCAAAGTAATGACTTGGAAAAAGCACAGAAAATCTTTTACGAACAATTTGAACTGTTGAAATATATTGTTAAAAAAGGTTTGCCGAGAGCCGTTAAAGCAGGTTTAAATATTTTAGGGGAAAATGGAGGAAAATTAAGATCACCTTTACAACCTTTAACAGAAAAGGAAATTTCAGAGCTGGAACTCATATTATCGAAGGTAAAAAGCTCAACTTTATCAGCGTAAAAAATTTTCATTAATTTGTTAAAAATTTAGATTAATTTATCAACTCAAATTCTTAAAATGAATATCCATTTTATACAACATGAAAACTTCGAAGCTCCGGGCGCTTATCTGAATTGGGCAAATGAAAGAAATTATACTTCCACCTTTTCAAAAGTGTATGAAAATAATCCTTTGCCTGAAAGCGTTGATTCTATTGATGTTTTGATTATTTTAGGCGGGCCTCAGGATCCTTCCACCACAAAAAAAGAATGTCCTCATTTTGATGCTCAGGCAGAAATTACATTGATACAAAAAGCAGTAAATTCAGGAAAAGCCGTTGTAGGAGCTTGTCTTGGTGCGCAACTGATCGGAGAATCTTTTGGGGCAACATTTAGAAACAGTCCGGAAAAAGAAATCGGTGTATTTCCTATTCAATTAACGGAAAACCGTGTAAAAGATGATAAAATCAATCATTTTGGTGAAATAATTTCCGTCGGACATTGGCATAATGATATGCCGGGACTTAACAAAAATGCTCAAATTCTGGCGACAAGTAAGGGCTGCCCGAGACAGATTGTTAAATATTCTGAGCTTGTCTACGGATTTCAGTGTCATATGGAATTCACTCCTGAAATTATTGATTTAATGATAGAAACAGATCGTGAATTTTTAATAAACAATACGGAACATCAATTCGTTCAAATGCCTGATCAAATCAAAAGTTTTGATTTTAAAGAAATGAATGAAAAGCTGTATACCTTTCTGGATAAGCTGGTTGAAGCTTATCAAACAACTCATCATTAAAATAAAATTGTCGAAAAAAAATAGGCTATTTCCATTGAAACAGCTATTTTTTTTAATGTCCAAAAATATCTTTTATACTTACTTCGGTGAAGGTTCCCATTTGGTTTACCGCCTCCATATTCAGATTTTCTTTTTTACCGATAATCGCGGTATTAAAGTGAATCGGCTTAACTTCTGTCTGATAAAACTCCTTAACATCTTCAAATTTCAGCTGTTCAATCTGTTGATAAATATCTTTCCTAAAATCGTGAGAAATGTTTAATTTTTTCAACTTTAAAGTATTGAAGAAAATATTCGTTCTCGTAATTCTTGTTGAAGCAATCTGTTTTAATGCCGCATTTTTAGCATTTTCAAACTGATTGGTAACCTCCGGAAGTTCATTCATCAGATCATCCATCGTATCCACGGCAATTTGTAACTTATCAGGCTGGGTTCCGATGTATGTCGTAATATAATCAGGATGCCCCAATTCTGAATTAGCCGCGTAAGAAACGTATGCAGAATATGCCAAACTCTTACTCTCACGAATTTCCTGGAAAACAATGGAAGACAAACCTCTTCCGAAATATTCATTAAAAACATTGATTTTTCCAAAATTTCCGGTATTTACAAAATGTCCTCTTCCTACTTTACTCATCTCCATTTGCACCATATCGTAGTCGGTAAAATATACATTTCCAGTGGTTTCAGGCTCCGGATATATTTTTGGTTCAGGAATCTGAAGACTTTCATTTTCAATTGAATTACCGATATATGATTTAAAATTTTCAAAATTTCTACCATAGAAAAAGACCTGATAAGGAAAACTGAACAGCTTTTTCATTCTGTCTGTAAAAACCTCAACATTCGAATTTTCAAGATCTTCTTTTGAAATGATATCTCTGTAACGCGAATCAGAACCTAGTTTTGTATAATTTACCAGCGCTTTCATAATGCTGTTTTTATCTTTTCGCATCGCCGCACGATTTTCAAGAACCGTTTCTACAAACTGCTGATAAACTTCCTGATCCGGCTTTACATCGTGCATCCAATGCTGAAGAAGCTCAATTCCTTTTTCAATATTTTCTTCCAGACCACTCAACGAAATAATGATTTGGTCATTGTTTATTTTAAAGGCATTGTTTACTCCGATTTTAAAGAATTCTTTTTTCAGATCTTCAGGCGAAAATTGGCTCGTTCCCAAGTATTCCAAAATCTGAGTAGAAATTCCTAAATCTCTGTCGTGATCTGTCCCAAAAGGGAAAATAAAATACACCTGAGCAATATCATTATATTTATTTTTAACGAAACTTACTTTTTTATCTTTAATGAAATCACTCTGAATTTCTTTATCATAATCGATAAATTCAGGCTGAATATCTTCTGTTTTTTCGTCTAAAATCTCTTTTAAAAATTCAGATTGCGCCTCACGATTAATCTTAATTGGCGTAATTCCCGGATTATCAACCCTTAATAATTTATCATTAATACCTTTCTCTTTATAAACGATGGCATAATTATCTTTAAAAAACTCGTTGGCAAAATCTACCACATCCTGTTTGGTGAACTGTGAATATTCATCCATTTCATTCAGTTCCTGCTGCCAAGTTCTGCCTTTAATATAGGTGTCGTAAAGGTTAGTCGCCAACCCATCTGCCGTTTCCAATGCTTTCATACGTTGTAATTTGAAATCATTGATGATCGCAGGGAGCATCCAGTCTGGGAACTCTCCTTTTTTCACTAATTCGATTTGTTCCAACACCAAATCTTTAGCTTCATCCAAAGTCTGAGTTTCCTTCGGAACAGCAAAAAGTGAAAAATATCCGTATTGCTTTAAGCCTACTGAAAAAGCCTGCCCCCAAAGTAATTTCTGAGTCTGATTGATATTTAAATCCATCAATCCCGCTTCTCCTCTATTGCTTAAAATATTCACCACAATATCCGCCAGCATCGCTTCTTTCGTTCCATAACTGTCGGTTCTCCAAGCCAGCTGAATCCTCGCCGTAGTCGGACTTTTAACTGTTCTTTCTACAATTTCCGTCATCGGTTTCTCAACAACAGCAGTTTTTGCAGGTAACTCTCTGTAAGGAATCGCTCCAAAATACTGATCGACCAACTGAATAGTTTCGTCAAATTCCAAATCACCCACCAAAACCATTGCATAATTATTAGGAACATAATATTCATCAAAATACTTATGAATCGCCTTCATAGAAGGGTTTCTCAAATGTTCAGCTTTTCCTAAAGTCGTTTGCTGACCGTTGGGATGTGTTGGAAAAAGCGCATCCATCAACTCATAATTCACCAATCGCGTATCATTATCCTGTGCTCGGTTGAACTCTTCATAAACCGATTCCAACTCGGTATGAAAAAGTCTCAAAGTCAATTCAGAAAAACGTTCTTTTTCAACTTTCAGCCATTTTTCAAGCTCATTGTTTGGAACATTATTTTTGTAAACCGTCTCATCAAACCAGGTATGAGCGTTTGTTCCCGTTGCTCCCAATGACGAAATCGCTTTATCATATTCGTTAGCAATCGCGAATTGGCTCGCTTCCTGAGAAACTTCATCTATTTTTTTGTAGATTTCTTTCTTTTTCTCAGTATCCTGTTCGGCTTTATGAGCCTCATACAGATCAGAAATCTGGTTTAATAATTCACTTTCCTTTTCCCAGTTCTGAGTTCCCATTTTTGAGGTACCTTTAAACATCATATGCTCAAGATAATGTGCTAAACCCGTATTATCAGACGGATCATTATTACTTCCCGTTCTCACAGGAATATAGGTCTGAATTCTCGGAGCATCGAAATTCTGCGCAAGAAAAACCTTTAAACCGTTCTTTAAAGTATAAATTCTTACCTTGTTTTCGTCGTTGGAAATGGTGATATATTCGTAATTATTTTTATCTGTATGAAGTGTTTCGTCGTATCTTTTATCCGTCATAAATAAACTCATTTTCATTCTTACAATTCAGAATGTATACAAATGTAAGGATTCAGAAAAGAACAAATCAAAATTTCCTTATTATTGCATCTATAGTTTTAATTTACAGTAAATAAAATTATAAATCAACACCGATTTATTCTCATAAAAAATGAACATTCAATATCGAAAATTACAATCCG